>JABCSP010000044.1 GCA_018238825.1 Candidatus Thorarchaeota archaeon
ATGACCAATTCCCACATGATATTTGGTTCCTCGCTTCTCAGCCGCCTTAGTGAGCGCAATAACGGTATCTGGATGAGCCACAGCTGGAAACTCTATGGGTACGTATTGTCGCGATGTTCCTTCATCTCTAACTGATCCACTAAAAATTACAATGTCTCCTGAAACAACCTTGTGACTAATTGCTCCAGATGTTCCTACTCTAATGAAGGTCTTGCATCCTACTTTCACAAGTTCTTCAAGTGCAATCGCAGCTGATGGACATCCAATTCCTGTTGAACAGACTGCAACAGGTACATCATTCCAAGTTCCTTTGAAACTCCAATACTCCCTCTTCTTAGCAATCTCTTCCGGATTATCAAAGAACTGATCTGCAATTTTCTTTGATCGATCTGGGTCTCCTGGTAGAAGAACAAGTTCGGGAATCTCACCCGGTGCAATACCAATATGATATTCTTTCTCTGAATCCATCAGCCAACACAAACGCGTCAGTTACTGATGGCAGAGAAAAGGTTTTCGCAAGAACACTGTTATTGCGTATACTTAAGTCCGAATTTTGCAATATCATAACTGTGGTGGTAGATATTGAGTGAAGACCTATCAGATTTCCAGAGAAAGATAATCGTACTGCTTGTCCGAGAGAACCGCAGGCCTTCATCCATAGCTTTTGCTCTTAGACGTCGTAATGGAACGGTAGACCAGAATAGAGTAATGCAAGCTTTGGTGGACTTGGAGAAAAACAGACTAGTGGAACGAAGTACCTCTAAAGCATGGATTGCCAAGAGCAAAGCAACAGATTATCTCGATGCTGAATAATACCTAACTAGAGAAATTCAACTAATGTATCTACAATATTGTAACAGAGATTGGCATTCTCCTCACAAAATATGTCCGTATTAACAGTGTTAGCAGTCACGATTTTGTGATTACATTTCTCTACAAGTCGCTCAAGTAATTCTTCTCCCCTATGTACAAGGGGAAGAACATGTGCTACTACTAATGCTACATTCTTTGCTCCTTGCTCAAGTAATCTATCTCGTGCCTTCAACAGAGTGTTTCCACTTTTAGTGAGGTCGTCGATTACGATAACATTCTCACCTTGGACATCTAGATCTCCATGTAGCTGGACCCGATATGAATTAGTTCGGCTCTTTCCGAATCCATCAATCTTGTATCGTTCTTGGGCTCCTTCATCTGGGGCAATAACAACACACTCTTTGAAGTCAAATTTTTCTTTGGCAAACTCAACAAGATCTGGAATAACATCAATAATTTTGTACAGTCCCTTGTCTTTGAGGTTCTTCACCCAATCTAAACTATCCGGTGCGTGAGGACTTACAACATACACTTTGTTACACGCTTTGGTGATTGTTTCAATTGCCCATCTTCCGGAGGATGCTTCACCGGTTTCAAAGGATTTGTCCTGAAGTGCATATGGTTGAAAAGTCAAAACAACTTCGACTCGCTTTGGTGGTGCGACTGGTGAGCACTTGTATTGCTTATGGCCGCATTTCTCTACTTCTAGCGGTCGAGAAAGCATATCCAGAAGAAGAAGAAGTTCCGCAACACGATCCGATGTACTATATCGCTCGGTTTCAGCCGGTCCAGAACCTGTGCAGCTCTGAACAACCACTACCCTCCTATCAGAGAGTTGCGCTACTTTTCCTATCTTGACATAGATGTCACTATTTGGAAACATTCGCTTGTGATCATAATTCAACGCAGAAGTATATACACGGAAACCGAGTTCCTCAAATCTCCTTTGAAGATGCTCTGCTCCACTAGCCAAGATGACATCATAATCCTTCATGATATGCACCATCGATTGAGGCCGAAACTAACACCCTAATGAGGTTTGCCATTTATTGTAAACTAGACATACCTGAACTCAGGCAGTCCACGGTTTGTCCCTCGAGGTATTGGTCTTAGTATCATTTCTATTTCTTTAGGCAAACCTAAAATGACCGTCTTGTATTAATTTTCAGTCACCAAAGGCTGTGTTTGATTGAGTAGTCTTACTGCTAGAGAGCTGTTACACAAGGTTGCAGATGATGCGGGTTTAACCTATCAGACTGTCGCAAGACGGATAAATCGTATGATGCGAAAGGGGCGCGGGTTGATTGAGTCTGTAAAAGAAATAGCTGTTGAAAACAAACTCAAACCAGCCAATTATAGAATAGATCCTGCAAAGATAGTTTCAGAGACCGAGAAAATACTTTGTGAAGATTATACTCAAACACTCATGATTTCAGCTGTTCTTGGTCAGATGGTCGAAGCAAGGGGTAAAGAAAGATTTCCACCTCCTGCTTTCTTTGCTTTTACAGAGATACTATCTCGAATTACTGATGCACGTCGTGATACGAAATCCGAAACGTCGATTGAGATTGAAGATAGTACAACTCGAATTATTGAGCTGTTGACTACTCTTGTATCTGTTCTATGTGAATGGTCTGAACAGGGAGTAGTAGGCATTTCCCATGATTGTCCAGATTCATTGAGAGATATTGCCAGAGCAATTTTCAGGAAGACAAAGCTGTTACAGGGAGGTCTCTGGACTTGTATTTCATGTGGAAATATAGTTGACGCAAAAGAAACACGCACCTTGATGTGCCATGAATGCGATACTAAACTATCTGGAAGTCGAAATATTGAAGACCGTTTCGAATCCTTTGGTGGAAAAGTTCGTAAAGGATATGGACGAAGTTCAGATGAATGAATCAATTTTGCTAAAAGGAGAGGTTCATATCCAATCCCTTGTCAAGTATCTCCAGAGTATGATTTACTTCTGATTGAGAAACGGATACATCGCCAATCTGGAGAATTAGACCTTGGTCTTGAGTTTCTTCCATGAAAAGAACTACAGGATCGAGACCTGCTACATAGCCTGCACTGATTAGGGGTGCAGTGATACCATCATAATAATCAGCTCTTCCAATTGGAATCTCCATTCTTTTTAGGAGATGGTTTCCTTTCTTGGATAGAACCTGACCACAAGTTGGGCCTTCGTGAGTAACCATTGAAACGACAAATCGAGTAGGAACATTTCCTCTGAGATAGAACAACAAATCGGTCATCCAATCATACTCTTTGATCATCACATCACCAAATATCAACATGATTTCGTCTGACACCATTCCGTGTACAGGCACTACTGGAGCCTTCACATCAACAGGATACCGATTCCAGGAAGAAAATGATGGTGAGTTGAAAATTAACACTGTTTCAAAATGGTTTTTCTCATACAAATGTCGACATAGTGCTTGTCCTAGGGGGTTTAATCCAAGAATTATAGTATATGTTTCTTCAATTTTCCCTTTCTTGAATGAATTTAGGACTGGTGAAATCCACTCTTGTTCGAACATTGACATAATCTTGGCCCGTTCAGTTAGTTTGTGATTCCTCTAATGACTCTTCGTGTTACTTCAATTCGTCGTTTTCCAGTAAATTCGTATCATCCGATTGATTTATGTATAGAATTAGTCCGAGCCGACTCGTCTAACACTACTGGTGCGTGTAAATATGGACAAATACATAGAAAGTGTTTACAATAGAGTTGTCGAGAAAGATCCTGGTCAGAAGGTCTTCCATCAAGCTGCACTGGAAGTTCTCGAATCTCTAGAGCCTGCAATACAAAAATATCCAAAATTCCAAGAATTCTCCATTTTAGAGAGAATCACCGAACCTGAGCGTATTATTCAGTTTCGTGTACCTTGGAAAGATAAGGATGGTAAGATTCAGGTCAATAGAGGTTTCAGAATTCAATTCAATTCAGCAATTGGACCTTACAAGGGCGGTCTCAGACTTCACCCAACCGTGACTCAAGGTATGCTAAAATTCCTGGGATTTGAGCAGACCTTCAAGAATAGCTTAACCACGCTTCCTATGGGAGGTGGCAAAGGTGGTTCTGATTTTAATCCAAAAGGTAAGACTGATGGAGAGGTAGCGAACTTTTGTGAGAGTTTCATGCTTGAACTCTACCGACACATTGGCCACTTTATTGACGTACCTGCCGGAGACATTGGAGTCGGTGCACGTGAAATCGGTTATTTCTACGGTGTATATAGAAAGATAACAAATATCCATGGTACTGGTGTTTTAACTGGAAAAGGCGGTGGATGGGGCGGTTCTCTAATCAGACCACAAGCTACTGGTTATGGTTGTGTTTACTTTACACAAGAGATGCTCAAGACAAAGGGCGAAGATTTCAAGGGCAAAACCGTTGTTATTTCCGGTTCTGGAAACGTTGCTCAGTATGCTACTGAGAAGTGTATCCACCTAGGTGCTAAAGTTATTGCACTAAGTGATTCCTCTGGTTGGATTCATGATCCCGACGGTATCACTAAGGAGAAGCTCGAATACGTTATGGACCTGAAGAATGTCCGCAGAGGTCGTATCAAAGAATACGCTGAACACTTCAAGGTAGACTACACAGAAACCGCGAAGGGTTCTCCATGGAGTCTCAAGTGTGACATTGCTCTGCCAAGCGCAACCCAGAACGAGGTTGATGGCAAGGAAGCCAAGATGCTTGTTGATAACGGTGTAATGGCAGTTGGTGAAGGCGCAAATATGCCCTGCGTTCCAGAGGCTGTTGAACTCTTCCTTGAGAACAATGTTCTATTCGGTCCTGGCAAAGCTGCCAACGCTGGTGGTGTTTCTGTTTCTGGTCTTGAAATGGCTCAGAACAGCATGCGCTACTTCTGGACTCGCGAAGAAGTTGATGCCAAGCTACATCAGATCATGGAGGCTATCCACGCGAATGCATACAAGACATCTGAGCTCTTTGGAAAGAAGGGTGACTATGTCATGGGTGCAAATATCGCAGGATTCTTGAAAGTAGCCAATGCAATGATCGATCAAGGTCACTACGCATAAACAATTAATCTATGCAGGATCCTAATTGGGTTCTGCTTCTTCTTCTTTTTGTAAAAGTAATCGGTTTTATCCTCTGATAATTTGAAGTAATTCTGCCAATCGCCGTTTGACGTCAGACTCTACTACGCTTAGCTCGGCAAGTTGTCGTATTTGGTCAATTCGTGACTCTCTATATTTTTCATCAGAGATTGCTCCACTTCTCCTCTCGATTTCAATCTTATCTGACTCGGCATTGATTTCTGCCCTTCGAGCATCCACGAGATCGAATCCCTGTTTGAGACTCATCCACTCTATCATGGCATGACTCCTCTCTTGTTCCATTTTCTCCCTACGGTTCTGATCAATTTCCATCTGCTTGAGTTGTTTATTAGCTTCTCTAATCTCTCTCTGAATATCATACAGCCTACTTTCTACTTCTCTCTTTACCTGTATCATTTGCGTTGATTGAGCCCATTTCTCACGATAGACTTCGATATGTTCTTGGTCCGTGATTGAACCAGTTTCAAGCTGTTTGTCCAGAGTATTGAGATCATCTTGAATATTGCTTAACTGCTGCTTAAGTTCGTCATAGGACTTTCTTAATGAAACCCATTCCACGCTATACTGAGTAAGCACTTCCTTTGGGTCCACATAGAAATCATCTTGTGGAGAAGAACCTTCGCGGTGACTCATATTCAAGTACTCCATTCAATCTGGAGTTGGTATAGATTAGCATTGATTTAAGACATTCCCTTACGCCTATCAACTCTGATACACTCAAAAAATGAGATGATGACCAAACCTATCCTCTTAAGAGGAAGATATGCCCTACACGAAGAATGCTGTGGAAAATATGAATATCAAAATGAATCTAACATCATCCGATACTTTGAAACCGAAACCTGCGGATGTTTTGAAGATTCCCTTCGGAACTGTCTTCACAGATCATATGTTTTCCATGAAATATCTTGATGGTCAATGGGATGGTGCTAGTATTCACTCCTACAGAGACCTGTCTCTTAATCCTGCAGCTCTTTGTTTACACTATGGGCAAGGAATCTTTGAAGGAATGAAAGCATACCACCGAGGTGGCAGAACTCTCCTATTTCGTCCTGAGCGCAATTTCATTCGATTGAATGAATCTGCGGCTCGAATGGTTATGCCAGAAGTTGATACTGATTTTGCTCTCAGTGCTTTGAAAAAATTACTAAAGATTGAATGTGAATGGGTGCCTGATGCCCGGGGAAGTTCTCTTTACGTCCGACCGACAATGATTGGTACTGAGGCTAGGTTGGGTGTAAAACCATCTGATGAATATCTCTTCTATATTATCTTGAGCCCTGTTGGCCCTTACTTTAAGGAGGGTTTCAGTCCTGTGAAAATCTTCCTGAGCACAGAACATGTAAGAGCTGTAAGAGGTGGAGTCGGTGCAGCAAAGACGATGGGAAATTACGCTGCAAGTCTTCTTGCTGGTACAAAGGCTGCTGAGGTTGGACATTCCCAAGTTCTATGGATGGATGCACTTGAACACAAATATCTTGAAGAAGTTGGTACAATGAACATCTTTGTGAATTTTGATGATGAACTAGTTACTCCCCCTCTTACGGGTTCAATCCTTTCAGGGATAACTCGCGATTCTGTTTTGACACTGGCCAAAGATATGGGTCTCAATATAAAGGAACGTCAGATTTCGATAGATGAAGTAATTGAGGGAATTGCATCAGGAAAAGTAACTGAGATGTTTGGGTGTGGTACTGCAGCAATAATTGCACCTGTAGGATCATTATGGTACAATAATAATAGCTACACAGTTTCAGATGGAAATACCGGCCAACTCACACAACATCTATTCGACGAGCTTACCGGTATACAATCTGGAGAACGTGAAGATCCCTATGGGTGGGTTGTTGAAGTAGACTAGTGTGTATCACCAGTCAAATTCTTTTTTCTCAGCATCTGAAACTTCTGGTTCTTTAGTTTCTAGAGAATCCCATGCCGGAGGTGGGTCTAACGTAGCCGCCGGTTCACCAGCAGGAAGTGGAATAGGTTCCTCGTCTTCCTTCTCTACGTCACCAAGAGTGTCTGGAGGTAGTTCTTCTTCTTTTTCCTCCTCCTCCTCTTCTTCTTCCTCAGCATCTTGTAACTTGAATTCGGTTACAAGTTTCCCTTGCTCGATCTTCTCTAGAAGTAATCTGAACATACGTTCAACAACTACACTTCTGCCTTTAGCTTCAAATTCGATATTACCTATCTCAAATTCAACTTCGGCGTAATCAGATTTCTTCTTCTTGCCTTTGTCTTCAATTACTTCTTCTTCTGACATTGTACACAACCTAGCCTCTTTTATTATTCCAACCCTAATAACAGTGTAGGCTATATTCATGCCAAAGAATTATAGAGAGGTAGTATCTAACATAATAGACCACGAGGTGGTTTATTTGCCATCACAATTGATAGTTGATTTCAATAAGTGTACAGGGTGTCGAATCTGTGAGCTGGCTTGTTCAGCAAAACATGAAGGCAAATTCCAACCGAGCCTTGCCCGTTTGAAAATTATACGTTATGATGATTTGGGAATTGATATACCAAATGTCTGTGGACCTTGTGAAACTGCGCCCTGTGTAGACATTTGCCCTGTCTTTGCGATGCGTAGAGACCCGATTACCAAAATGACCTATATTGATGAAGACATGTGCATTCTCTGTAAATCCTGTGTGGGCGCATGTGTGAATGGAGTCATTCTTCTTGATACAGTAAAGATGAGGATTATCAAGTGTGACCATTGTGGTGGAGACCCCGAATGTGCGAAGGCGTGCCCAACTGGAGCGATTACGTACGGTCCTGATACATCACTAGCTACAGTCGATAGACATGGAAAGATTTTGAGTTACATGAAAGAGATTGAACGAACTGATAAGGTACATGAAACTGGGGCTGAGTGATTGTGGCTGGCGGCTATACTGGAAAAATCCTTCGCGTCAATCTAACTGAGGAGAAATTCAAGATTGAAACTCTTCCGGACGAATGGATTAAGCCATACATCGGTGGCGACGGTTTTGGAGCTAAACTCCTTTTTGAAGAACTCCCCGCTGGAATCGATCCATTAAGTGAACAGAATAAACTGATTATTGCCACAGGACCAATAACAGGTACAATGTGGCCAATGAGTGGAAGAACTGTTCTTATCTCAAAGGCCCCATTGACTGGAATCTGGGGTGAGTCTCATGTTGGAGGCTTCCTGGGAGCTGAGCTCAAGTATGCTGGATATGACATGCTTGTTATTGAAGGAAAATCTGAGAAACCCGTTTACATTGATATCCATGATTCCGACTTACAATTAAGAGATGCAAAAAACAAGTGGGGTTTTACAACAGATACGGTAACTACGGCAATCAAGAAAGACAAGCATGATCCCGATGTTCAGGTTGCTGCAATCGGTCCTGCAGGCGAACGAAAAGTTCGATATGCCTCAGTGATGATTAATCACGCTCGTGCAGCTGGAAGAACAGGAATGGGAGCTGTTCTAGGAAGTAAGAATGTCAAGGCAATTGCGATACGAGGACATGGAGCAGTAGAAGTTCATGATCTTGAAGGTTTCATGAAATTTGCCAAAGAAGGTCATATGAGAGTAAGAACGAACCCAATAGCTCAGGAAATGAGTAAAGTTGGAACATGGGGCCTAGTAGCTGTCAAACAAGAAATTGGTGAGCTTCCAACATTCAATCATCAAACAGGAGTATTTGATGGTTGGGAGAAATTGAGTGGAGATTACATTCGTCCTCGATACACAATTGGAGATAGAGCCTGCTTTGGATGTAGTCTGGGTTGTAAAAAGGTGAATTATATTCAAGATGGTCCTTTTGCAGGAACTTTGGAAGAAGGACCCGAATACGAAGGTCTCATGGCCTTTGGGAGCCTATTAGGTATTGATGATTTTGCAACTACTCTGAAAGCTAATCAAATCTGCAATAGATATGGAATGGATATCATATCTGCAGGTTCAACAATCGCATTTGCAATCGAAGCCTTTGTCAAGGGTGCTATCACAGAGAAGGATACAGGTGGACTCAAACTCGAGTGGGGTAACAGAGAACAATTAATCAAATTGCTCGAAATGATTGGCGAGCGTGATGGTTTTGGTGCACTCTTGGCTGAAGGGAGCAAGAGAGCAGCAGATTCCCTTGGGAGAGGTACCGCCAAATTTGCTATCCATGTGAAAGGGATGGAAGTGTCGGGCCAAGATGGAAGAACCCATAGAAGTATTGCACTTGGTCATGCTACCGGAGCAAGAGGGGCAGACCATCTCAGAAGCCTGGTGGTTGTAGATCAGCTTGGATATGAGGATGTAGCTGCAAAACGATGGGGTGCAGATAAGCTACCTGAGATTATCGACCCATACACAGAGAAATACAAAGCTAATGCCGTCTTTGAATCTGAGAATGCATATTGTATCCGAGATACTCTCATTGTATGCTGGTACACAGTTTCTTGGCCTCCTATTTTCTGGATGGAGGACTTTGCAAAGATATTACCTCTTGCAACTGGAGAGAATTATTTCAGCAAGGTTGAGAATCTAACTGAGATAGCGGAACGTCAGGTCACTCTTAAACGGCTATTCAATGCACGCGAGGGGATAACTAAGAAGGATGATTCATTGCCTGATAGATTCACAAAGGACCCAATGCCTGAGGGACCTGGAAAAGGACAAACTGTTGATTTGGAGCCTATGCTCAGAGATTACTATACACTTCGTGGCTGGGATTTAGAAACTGGTCTACCTACTGATAAGACAATGAAAAGATTATCTTTGGAGTGGACAAAAGCCCACTCCTAGATAGCAGTAAGATTATCACATTCGAATATAATCGACGCGATGTGGGTTTCCACATGAAGGGCATGCATATTGGTCTGGTCCAGTCCAATCGATTTGCTCCCATGACATAGGTGCTCCACAATTTGTACATTTGTTCTTGATAACTGGCTTCACAAAGACAGTACCTGCACCACCACTACTTGCACTAGTTTCCATCTCTTGGGTTGTTTCAGTAGCTACGGGACTTGGTGTAATGCTAGCTGTTTCACTAACTATGTATTGACTTAGTGGATGATGAGGTGTGATGTAACTAAATGGTCTAACCAACCAGTCTAAATGTTCTCTTGGTAAATTATCCCAAACACGTGTTTGCCATACACGGACCAAATGGTCTTGCCTTGGTATTTTACCTCTCACCTCAAAATTACCACTAGTCGCCTTGATCTTTAGCTTGTTTCCCTTAGCCTCAAATGTTTCAACCATGTATAATGGGAAGATGAATAATTTTCTTGATTTGGCATCAAATTGATAGAGTCTATAGTTTGTAAGAATGAAACTCTCTGGGAAGTATGTGAACACCTCTTCTCCCTTCAACCAAGCAAAGGTCTGATAGAAATGTCTTGAAAACGGTCGATGATATCCGACTGAAATCCAACGATTGTACGGATGGTCTGGATGAACAAATGGAATTCCACTGACCTCACATAATTTTATCTGGCCGCCCACACGAAGACTTTCAAACTCTCTTAGACCCAAGGCTGCACGCATTTCTTCCCGCTTAGGCATTGCACCAACAACATTCACAATTCCATTTGTGACTTTGAACATTGCTGAATTGGAAGTAAGTTTGTACTCCTTTATGACGTGAAGCGGAAGACTTACACTACTTCTGGAACCTCGATCGAACTGGATGAGTCTATAGTTCGTTAGAATATATTCTTGATGTTGCGCAAGTACTCGCTCATTCTCAATCGGAATATATGTTAATGATGACACAGTTCATTTCACCAGCTGAATTAATTTGTATGAATATCAATGAAGAATCTTTTAGCGAATTAAAACATTGGTTGTACATGGTCGTTTTGCCCTAAAAACCATTTAACCCTGCATATGACCTTGCATCTGTCTTGGAATTGAAATGTACAACACATCTTCGAATCCAAGGACTCCATGTCCACTGGGATTCACAAGTCTTACATGATCATCGAAGACATCTTCGACTCGAACATTCGGAATCTTGGCCAGAGTGTCTTTCTGCGTATATCTTAGATATACAGTGAAGGTCTGTCCAGTAGTTTTCAAATCTTGGAAAATTGTTCTCCAGTCCGGCAAGCTAAAAGTTCCTCCGTACACTACTCTCCGTTCCGGTGTGCATTTAATACTTGCTGCTTGGGTACTAGGTATTGAGAATTCCATCATACGTAATTCTTGGTTCAAGCTTCAGGTCCATAAACACATCTTGGATTTTCCTTTCAAGACCCTTATCTATCTTTGATTGATATAGATGAGTCCCGCATTGTTGTTTACAATCTGATGCACCAAAACCTCTTGGTCCCGGAGTGACATCGACCATTCTATCAATACTCTTAGCAATTTCACATTCTGCTGGAGATGAACTCTCTGACCATACCGAAGCTCGAATTTTAGAATCTGAATTTAGGAGATGGTCTATGTGCCAATGGACTGTCTTCTCAGATCGAAAGTGTCTACGTATACGATTCTCAAGAC
>JABCSP010000391.1 GCA_018238825.1 Candidatus Thorarchaeota archaeon
ATCAGATGCACTATATCCAAGTCTGTCGAATACTGTGAGCTGATAATCGGTTAAGGATGCATTCACACCATCTACATTGATAGTGATTGCGCCTCCATTCCAAAGTCCTGTTTCAATGATTGAACCATTCTCTTTCACTATATACTCCCAAGCACCTGCATCAGCAGTTGCTGTCCAAGAAATCTCGTTTCCTGTTTCAGTCTCCATGTAAGTGACATCATCTGGATGATTGATTGTTGGACGGTCGTAGTACATGAATGCTATCTGATTTGTCCACAATTCCACATTGTCAGGATAAGTTGAGTTATCTGTATCCTGGTAGTAGAGTGTGAGCGCTGCTCCATTGACTATTACTTTCCCATCTGCTCCCAAAGCAATTGCTGCACCCTTTTCGGTTGCAGTAAATCCGGCTAATGGAGTTGCATTGGCAAAGGTTGTATAGTTGAGGCCATCTGTACCCAAAATATTCAAGTCTGATTCAATTGTAGATGAACCGTAGAATGCTGGTATATTGAAAATTGGATGGCTAGACTCGTATAGATATACCGTTGGAAGGGTAGTTAAGGCATTAGCCAATTCGACACCGAAATATGCACCAGTTGTAGCGTCAATTTTCCAAGTACTGAAAAGCAACTTTCCACCGTCTGCAACAAAATCTACTAGATGTGGTTGGTATGAGGTTGTAGTCCACATAGTATTGTCAAAGACAACCATATCCCAGTCATCACGGAACAGACTCATGTTGAAGTAAGTTTTGTTCGAGGTCATGAAGAATGGAATTCCCAAGTTGTTCAATGATTGAGCAACAGGACCATTCAGGGGAACAATATTCGGATGAAGTAAACTGCTGCTAATATCTGCATAAACAAGAACCTTTGCGGGTCCTGATGATAGCCAGTTAAGTATGTTAATACTGAACTGCACATTATCTTCTTCACCGATGTAAGTTGCTTGAAGGAAATTGATATCTCCAGCAAGAATAACTCGTCCGTTACCAGCTTCAGCACCTGCAAGTGCGATGTTTGAGCTAAAGTTTGCAATTGGATAAGCATCACCACTGATATTGAGGTATTCACCTGTATGGAAAGATAGCACAGATACACCTTCAAGAACTGGATGGTCTACAAATTCGGATGTGGTATCTGTAGGCAAATTCGCGAATCCTTGTGAAATCGCGAGTCCCCAATCGCTCAAGAGCTCGTTTAGATTCAGTTGGGAATCTGTCCATACAGCATCAGCCATTACATAGAGTCCTCCGCCATTTTCTACCCATGTTTGGATGACTGTCATTTCTGCAGTTGTGTAGTTAATGTAAGGAAGATTCAGAACAAGTACATCAAAGGGTGCAATGTCTGCAGCTGTAAGTTCATTTGAAGCCTTTGGATAAAGCTTGTCGAAAGTGAAGGAATGGCTAACTGCATAATCTCTCCACAGATTGTAACGTGGTATGTTAGAAACATTCTCATCCCAAGAATCCACACCATAGAATGGATGGTGAGTATAATCTATAGCGATATTTGCCTTTGGACGTGGTGCAAGCCAGTCAATTGATTCAGTGATCATCGGATTTAACCAGGATGGAATGGTACTGCAATTTCCTGGAAGATGGACAATCTTTCCTCCTTGAGCTGGGTTGTCAAAACCTGATGCTACTGGAGTTAATCCAGAATAGTTGTGTCTAACAAGCGGAATGAATTCATCGCCTATGATACCATCTAGCCCTATCCCATTGAAAACCGTATAATTGCCAGCTGGCATTAAGGTTGAGTCACTGACTTGATAGTCCTGAGTTATAGGATGTCTCTGCATTATACTAACATTGGAAAGAGGGACATCACTATATGCCCAATAACCTGGTGAAGCAATTGGAGCCAGTTGAAAACCACCTGCAAGGCTTGAATCAATCATACCTGTGTAGAAACAGAATCCTATACTTCCACCGAAACTTAGTATTGAACCACCAGCAAGCCAGTAGTCTTTAACTAGGTTAATGATATTATCTTTTGGCAATTGATTTGCAAGTACAAAAGTATCGAAATCTGCAGCCATTAGTTGGTGATCGAGAATATTCTGAGTTGTTAGTGCAGTAACTGCATAACCTTCAGACTCAAGCAAACTAATGATATTTGCAGAATAGTCAGTGTACACGCCTCCCGTGGCGTATGATGGCAGAGTTGTATTGTCCTCTGCATATACTGCCACTCTCAGAGTTTCTTCAACGAATGTAGCAGGTAATGAAAAATCTGCTTCATTTGTACTCATGAGAGTTTCATTTGGACTTGCTACTAAAGATGGAGCAAGAGCAAACATAGGGAGGATTAGTAGTAGTAAAACTAAGACGTGCTTCTATTTCGTCAATAATTATTCCTCAAAGATCCACAAAAATATAATGGTTATATATGATGTAGCAAATCTCTCCTTTCAATAAAACTATCAAAGACCTATTTTGCTAAAGTCTTGTCAATCTCTGCTTTCTCTTTGAGGAGATCATGACCCGTACTCACAAGGATTGCCATCCTTCTTTCGTACTCGTCTCTATCGATGACTTTACGTTTGTATTGAAGTTCAAGCTTTGACTTCCTACTTTTCATTTCTTTAAGCTGACTATCGATAGCTTTCTCACGAGCTTTGAGCATTATTCGGCTTTTACCACCTTTGCTTTCAAGTTTGGAGAGAAGGGCTTCACGTCTTTTCTTTACTACTTGGGATTCTCTGAGTTCTCTCTTTGCTGGACTCTCTAGTACTGGAGGTGGTTTGGGTCTAGGACCAATAGGTGCATCTT
>JABCSP010000045.1 GCA_018238825.1 Candidatus Thorarchaeota archaeon
CACCTCCTTCATTATTGGAAATATCATTTTTATAGTATTTCTCCGCTTTTATAATCAAAGCACAAAACTTTAAGTATATGTAACAAAATAAAGTTTACTTTTTTACTTTTGTAACTAATTAGAGAACGTAGTTACACTTTGAAATATTCTAATTGTGTAGATAAGATGCTAATACTAAAAAAGAAGAGTTGTAGCCTGGGAAATCCCAGACTACTTTATTCTATATTATCGCTTTTTGATGATCACTACAATGATAATGATTATCACAACTGCTACACCACCGATTATGAGTAGTGTAGTAGTATCAAGTACGAATCCAGGAACTACTGCTGCGTTGGCAATACCGAAGTCGATAGTGTTCAACACCAGGTTGTACCCATCCATCTCGTTACCATAGTATAGATCAGCGTACATTGGTCTGTAGTCACCGTATGGTGAAGCACCTGAAACCACAAGAAGTCCAGTACCAGCAGTGCCGGCATTAACTTCCAGAGTCATAGCAACAAATGAACCAACATCGCCTTCATCGTGAGCGATTGGGTCAGTAAGGTCACCATTGCAAACGGTTGCGTTTGCACCGTAGTACAATACTGGATACACATTGGTAAAGGTGTTTGTTTCAAGATCAAAAGATCCAGTTGTATTTACACCGTAGAGCAAAGTTGGTCCATGCATCATGACTTGCGTGACGCCTACAACCAAATCTGCAACGAATGCATCATCGCTTGTTGTGTTAGCAATAACACGATAACCAGAGCCACAACTGCTAACCGGATCCTCGATTGCTGCGGGTTCACCATAAACTTGAGAACCAACTTCATCAAGGATGAGGGTCATGTTGTCGTTGTTCCATTGACCTTGGTCGGGTGCGCTAGTGAAGTCAGAGTCATATCCGATCCACATGAACTTGTTACCAGCATTGAACCATTCTCCGATTGCTGTGATTTCAGCAGCTAGGTATCCATTGCCAGCTCCATAGATTGAGCCTGCAATAAATGCCACTGCATCTTCAAGAATGGTAGAGTTGATTCCGCCCATTGCCCAGTAGGTTGTGTAACCCTTTAGGAATAGAGCAGTTCTTAGACCTGCGTCTAATGCTGCAACTGTTCCGCTACTGCTTTTTTGACCATGTGAATAGTCAAAGACGATTTTACCTTCGCCTTGTGTAGCAGTTGCTGCGAAAACTCCATATTTTATAGTGTTCTTGACGAAGTTGTATCCATCCATGGTAACATTGTAGTATAGATCAGCGTACATTGGTCTGTAGTCACCATATGGTGAAGCTCCAGAAACTACAAGTGCGCTTGAACCATCGGTACCTGCTTTGAGCTCCAATGTTGTAGCAACGAATGAACCAACATCGCCTTCATCGTGAGCGATTGGGTCAATAATGTCACCATTGCAAACGGTTGCGTTTGCACCATAGTAGAGTAGTGGATACACATTATCAATGTCGGTTGTTTCAAGAGCAACTGCACTTGTATTCCATGCGGCTTCTTCACTGCCATAGAGCAAAGTAGGTCCATGCATCATGACTTGCGTGACGCCTTGAACAAATGCACCGAGGTCGGGGTTTGTTGTAGTTGTGTTGGCAACAACACGATAACCAGAGCCACAGCTGCTGATTGGGTCCTCGACTGCTGCGGGCTCGCCGTAAACGTGAGAACCAACTGCCTCAAGGATGAGGGTCATGTTGTCGTTGTTCCATTGACCTTGGTCGGGTGCGCTAGTGAAGTCAGAGTCATATCCGATCCACATGAACTTGTTACCAGCATTGAACCATTCTTCGATTGCTGTGATTTCAGCAGCTAGGTATCCATTGCCAGCTCCATAGATTGAGCCTGCAACAAATGCCACTGCATCTGTCAGAATAGTTGCGTTTATTCCTCCACGAGCCCATACAACATCAAAGCCCATCGCTGTAAGATTAGCTTCGAGGGCGGCATCTAGAGCCACTACTGTTCCACTGCTACTTTCTTGACCGTGAGAATAATCGAAGACGATTTTTCCAGGGTTTGTAGCGAATGGTGTGACTGCTGCCTGTGTTGCTGTAGGGATAGCAAGAATAGACGCAAATAGAGCCGTGATCACGAATAATGTCGCGGCTTTTCTTCTATTAATATGATTCATTTTGAGTACTCTCTCCTATCGTAGAAGATAGCGTCGTATCGAACTTATTTTGAAATACATCCCCTTTTGAAGTCATCGAATTGTACAGAAATCGTTTCAAATATAAATAATCAATAGGTTATCTGATATATTCACCATATTTTGAAATATTTAGCGTACAAAAATTTTGAGTAACAAACCTTAATTACTGCAATCTCGTAAAATTGATTCCGAAGCAGCTTCTGAAATGAGAGAGGAAATAAAATGAGCGAATTTGAAGCCACTCGAAATACTTCAACCATAGTCGTTGCGATTGTGGTTATAGCAATTATTGGTGTTGCAGGTGTTTCATTTTTATTGATGCCTGGAACTGGTCCAACAGACCCCACTGATACTACAGATCCTACATCAACTGGAATTACTCTGACAATTCTTACACGGCATGACTTGTCTATTCAAAATGTATTTAATGGTGCATTTTTGGCATCCGATTTTGCACAAGATAATAATATTGTTGATCTCAAATGGCGAGCTCCAGCTAATGAATTCTGGGATGATTTGATTGCAGATGGAACAGTTGACGTCTGCTGGGGTGGTGGTCCTACATTGTTTGACCAGTTAATGAGAGATGATTTCTTAGAGCCACTCACAAGCACAAAAATGCAGACTGTTGCAGCTCGAATTAACGATACCCTTGCTGGAGTAGATATGAAACGAAACAACACGGCTGATGAACTAATCTGGATAGCAGCGGCAATTTCCACATTTGGATTTACCGTAAACCATGCATTCCTCGATACATATTCACTTCCAACACCGACCACATGGGATGATCTTGCAGATCCAATATGGGCAAAGGAATTACCTACCATTCCAACCATAGCAATGGGTAATGCACCAGATACAACTTCTAACACTCGAATCTATGAGATTATTTCTCAAGCCCTTGGATGGGAAGCCGGTTGGGTTAACATGGCTCGCATGGCAGGAAGTTCTGAGATTTTTGGTGGATCCGTGGAAACTCAAAATGCAGCAGAATCTGGTGATGTCGGAGTTGCAATGTCTATCGATTTCTATGGATATCTAACTCAGGCTAGAAACCCTGATTGCGAATATATTGTGCCAGAGGGGCAATCCATTGTGAATGGAGACCCAATCGCAATTCCAAGCACAAGTACTCAGAAGGTTCTTGCAGAAGGATTCCTTGACTTTGTACTTAGCGCTGAAGGTCAGGCACTCTGGCTTGACGACGATCTTCGTCGAATGCCTGTCATGAGAGAAGCATTTGATCAACCAGGTCTAGGTGATGTTGAAGATCTCTACGCTGCATTCAATCAGACCACAAGCACAGTTGGTATCGATTTTAATGATACACTTTCACTATCGATGAACAGAGCATTCATCAAGTACTTTGAATCAGTCTTTACTCAATCTCATGCTGAACTTGTGAACTGTTGGATGGCAATCATTGACGCTTATGATGAAGGTAGAATAAATCTAGCTGAAATGGATGCATATGCAGCTCAAATGGGTGCAATGATATCAATTGTAGACCCCAAGACTTCTCTTACTGAGGAGTTCACCATAGCATACGCGTCCGCCATCAATAATGATATGATTTACGATTCATCGTATGCCTCGACAGTCCAATCACGATGGGCTATTGCAGCAAAAATCCAGTATCAGTCTGTTATGGCCTCTGTAAATGCTGAAACATTAGCTGGTTATAATAATCTAGAAAAATCAAATAACGAGATTGTTGGGTCGTTACAAGCAATGTTAGCTATCTTCTTCGGAACTGGTGGGTTTGCAGTAATAGTTCTTGCTAGTCCGAAATTTGATTAGACACAGATGCATATACTTAGACCGAAATCACACAAAATACACTTGAGCTGTCTATTTCGATTATTCTTGTATCAAGATTGAGTTGAGACGAAAGATTGGAAAAATCCTCAGGTCTAAAGGTTGTTGCAGTAAAACCATCCCTACAAGAAATGACACCATCTGATGTACGATTCCAATCAATCTCTCCAATAAGCCCAGCATCCGCTTGTAATTTGAACCAGTCTATTCTATGCTCCCAGAATTTTTCGGAGTAGCTAGAAAATAGGCACAGACCACCCTTTCTCGTGATTCGAATGCTTTCTTTTAGGAGATCTAGTGGGTCCACTTTGAATGCAGAAATACCATTTTGAATACAGACAACTTTGTCAAAAGAAACATCTTGTAGTGGTAGGCATTCAGCATTGGCCTGAAACAGGTGACATCCAATTTTTTGTTCAACAAAATCTTTGGCAATTATTAGACTCTCAATAGAAGTATCTATTCCAATCACTTTCGAAGAAACCGGTAATAGGTCCTTCAGGATTCGACCATAACCACAACCTAACTCAATTACATGATCTGTTTTCTGAATGTGTTCCAGAACATAATCCACCTCAGATTGTAGATATTGTTTTACTCTTGATGGAGCGATATCATAGCATCTCTTCAGATTATTTGATGACAATTGCTCTGAGTAGTAATCATTCATTCTATAGATGTCCCATATTACTATCCAGTAAGGTGCGAAAAGAATCTTACTCTTCAAGAAATGCATTGATATAGCAAGCATGTTAACATGGAACCATTACTCACTTGAGAGTGGCGATAGATGGAAACTAAACCAGTAACCACCGAAGAGATGCGTTCTCTTGAACTCAATGCAAAATATCTCGGGATCCCTCACCGTCTTCTGATGCAGATTGCAGGTCGAGAGGTTTCTAGAGTGATTATTGATAATGAGGCCGTGAAGGACAAGTCAATAGTAATCCTGTCTGGTTTGGGAGGAAATGGTGGTGATGGTACTGTTGCAGCAAGATATCTTGATGCGGCTGGTGCAACCGTCGAGGTATTCTTACTTGGTCATGAAAAGACCATCTCAAATGAGGATACTCTTACGAACTGGAATATTTTGAAGAACCTAAAACGTATCTCGATGTCGACTCTCACAACTGAAACCGCAGTAAAGTCATGCAAGGCGATAGAATCTGCTGATATAATTGTAGATGGCATAATGGGATTCGGGCTTCATTCTAAACTAAGAGAACCACTATTGACAGCTGTGCAGATGATCAACAAATCTAAAGCTATCAAATACTCAATCGATATGCCAACAGGCATTGACTCTAGTACAGGCGAAGTTCACGGAGAAGCTGTCATCGCTGACCATACAATTTCTCTTCATGCTACAAAAATTGGATTGACACTGGCGCAGAAGTATGCTGGTAAGGTGCATATCGTGACAATCGGAATACCACGAGAGGCAGCTTCCACATGTGGTCCAGGAGACCTCTCAATATTCAATCAACCCCGTAGTTCATCAGCAAAGAAAGGGGATTCTGGCCGGATTCTTGTCATTGGAGGTAGTGATGTTTATTCAGGGGCACCTGCTCTTGCTGGGATGGCGGCCCTCCGTACCGGCTCTGACCTGGTTAGTATTCTTGCTCCAGAACTAGTTGTATCTGCAATCCGTGAATACAGTCCTAATCTAATGGTGACAAGTTTAGGGACCCCGATTCTACAACCAGAAGTTGTCGATATTGCATTTGAGATGGTAAACAAGAATGATGTCGTCGCATTTGGCCCAGGGTTAGGAATACATCCTGAAACGATAGCTGCTGTGAAGTCACTTGTTAAGAAAATAGTTGGAACTGGTAAACCGTTAGTGCTAGATGCAGACGGTCTCAAGGCAATCTCATCTTCAGGAATTGAGATGGATCCGAACACTGTAGTTTTTACACCACACTGGGGTGAGTTGAAGATTCTGCTGGGCATAGAACTCGGAGATTCCAAGAACCAAGAGAATCGAATCAAGAGGTCTGTTGATGCTGCAAAACAATACAATTGCGTCATTCTGCTGAAGGGCTCTGTTGATGTAATAGCCCATCCAGATGGCAGTTACAAGTTGAATCGAACTGGCGTGCCTGCCATGACTGTTGGTGGTACAGGGGATGTCTTGACAGGAATCATTGCATCTCTTCTCTCTAGAGGTGGGAATGCATTCAAGGCTGCAGCTGCTGGCGCATTTGTGTCTGGATTGGCAGGAGAATTAGCTGCACAGGATCTTGGTGACCATCTGGTTGCAACAGACTGCATCGAAAAAATTCCAGAAGTCTTCAAAGATTACTAGGGCAACCTATCCTACAACTATTGAATTATTGGCATCTGCTCAAGAAGTTCACATGCTAGTATCTTGTTTTCAGGTGTAACAGGAACCCAAACAATGCCCACATCTGGTTGACCATAGAGAATGACAGAATCTTCAGGTGCTAGAAGTACAGCAGGAAATCCTAGGAGGTCCTCTTCACCATCAACAGTCACCAATGTTGGTTTGCTTTGATGTATTGCAGTATCTATTGTTGACCATGCTTCTGGGTAAATTGCTGCTGCTGGGTTGTAAATGAGGTACTCGTACGGAGCTTTGAACACTTTCTCGTAGGGTCCCCTCTTTGTGATCCCATCAACTATCATCACTTGTGGTGTATATCCTTCTTCGAGTACTGTGTCAACAGTAACATCTCCTACAGCAATCACAATCTCGGGTGACTCTTTCTTTATTCTCTCTACAACACGCTTCTCAGGAGGTCCATCCTTTGTATCGTAGACATCACCCTTCGGTGCCTTTAATCCAGAGCGTCCTTCAAACTGGAGCAATCTTGCCGGTTCTGATGTTCCACGGAGCTTACGACCCAGCCTATCGATCTGACCGTTTCTGATTCTAGCTGATGCAATCTTATCACCGTCATTAGCACGGACTGGTTTTTGAAATTCTATTTTGTCTTCTACACCTAACTTCTTTTTTCTGATATCTAAGGCTCCAGATTCGATCTCAGTGCAGCAAGGCCCTTCATACATCAGAAATGTAGCATCCTTCTTGATAGGAAGCAACTCCTCATTTAGTGTGATACCTTTGACTTCAACAGTATCATCTAGTTCGGATGCAATCAGATATTCCTTGAGTCTTTCAACTCGTACTTCTAGCGGCTGGATAAGACTTTGAAGTTCCAATCCGTGACCCACAAGTTCACCACTTGTTACAGCTGCAACCGGGTTTGGCATCTCCACTAATCTATCAATCATCACATGATGCCCAAGATGTAAGCGGTCGAAGAGATTCATTGCCCAGGTTGTCATTTGAGTCATGATTTTTGTATCGTCAATTGGAACACTTAATATCTATGGTTTCATCTGTAGTATCAACGACATTGGAAGTAGTTACTTGTGAAGATGCTGGCTGTTGCAGATGTGCACTGTCCGAGATTTCTACCTGAGTTCAAGCAATCTCTGACACAATTTGGTGCACCTGATGTCTTCTTCTTTGCAGGGGACATGATAAATCGCGGCAACGCCTCTGAGTACATTACCGTGCTTGATATAATTGAAGATACTCTAGGAACTGGCTTTCCAATCATTGCATGTTTTGGGAATGAAGAGTATAGTGAAGTGCGCAAAGAAATTCTATCTGTTGTTGGCGATCGAATTCTCTTTCTGGATGAGAAGTCCACAATTATTGATCGTAGTCCTACTCAGATTGGAGTTATTGGTACACAAGGGTCTCTTGACAAAGCTACTAGTTGGCAACGAAGAAATATTCCCAGTATCAAAGGCGTGTTCGAGAGACGAGCAAAACGTGCAGCTTCTCTTCTCAAAAAAATTGAGAAGACCGTTGACAAACGGATTCTGTTAATGCACTATAGTCCCTGTTTAGAAACTTGTCAAGGTGAAGATGAACGTTCATTTGCTTGGCTTGGGAGCAGGAAATTCTATCGAGTAGTCAAAGACCAACAACCTGACTTGGTCATTCATGGGCATGTTCACAATTCTACAAAACATAAAGCTATGATAGGGACCTCGCTAGTTCATAACGTGTCCCTACCAGCTGTTGGTTCAATTACTGAATTGGACCTCTGGGATTGAGCTCTCACTCGTGCCCAGTGACTTTCATTGT
The DNA here is from genome assembly GCA_018238825.1 of Candidatus Thorarchaeota archaeon. GTDB lineage: Archaea > Asgardarchaeota > Thorarchaeia > Thorarchaeales > Thorarchaeaceae > SMTZ1-45. The sequence continues at coordinate 8,099 of JABCSP010000045.1, forward strand.
TGGTTCAAATTTGTATCCGTATACGATGATTCCTCCATGACCAAACTCCTTGATCTTTCGGAAACATGCACGGACTCTCATTCCAATCTCAACATCTTCTGGATCTATATTGACTATCTGTGCAGTTAGTCGGGTACCCTCGTCAAGTTCAATTTGAGCGATGACATAGGGCATCTGACGTTTGAAGTCATCAGGAGCTTGACGGACAATTGAGAATGTGTAAATTGATCCCAATCCCTTGAAAGTATAATTCTCAAGATTTCCTTTCCTTCTGCACTCTGGACAGACCGGTCGTGGTGGGAAGAAATGAGTATCGCATGTTACACACTTGTTTCCCTCAATCCTGTACATTGATCTGATTCGTCTCCAGACTTGGGCTACACCTTGTTCTGCCATTTGATATCATCTCCCAACAATGTGAACGATACTAGTGGCACCTGTACCACCTAAGTTCACCGCGAGTCCTTTTTCTGCTCCATCGACTTGACGTTTGTCTGCGTCACCTCGAAGCTGCAAAACCAGCTCGACAATTTGTGCTACTCCGGTCGCGCCTATCGGATGGCCTCGTGCTTTAAGACCGCCTGAAGTGTTGACTGGGAATTTGCCGCCAATCTCTGTTATACCCTCTTCTAGGGCTTTACCACCTTCACCTTTCTTGGCGATACCGACGTCCTCTGTGAGCATAATTTCTCCAATTGAGAAACTGTCATGCAGTTCTAGAACATCAATATCCTTGAGTTCAAGACCTGCTCCCTTGAGTGCGGATTTCGTTGAAGATACTACTGAATTGAAAGTAGTGATTGATTTCCTATCGTGCAGTGCCAATGTGTCAGTACGCTGTTCTGATGACTCTATGTAGATTGGTGCATCTGTGTACTTCTTCACTAGGTCCTCTCTGCATATTACAAGACCTGCTGCACCATCAGTTACTGGTGAAGAATGAAGTACTCTCAAAGGATCTGCTAGCAAGGCTGACTTCATCACAACTTCAATTGGAACTGCCCGCTGAAACTGTGCGAATTCATTGTGCACTGCATTTGCATGATTCTTTACAGTAGGCAAAGCGAGATGCTCTTCTGTTGTACCATATTCCATCATGTGTCTCCGTGCCATGAATGCATAGAGAGCTGGAAAAGTAGCGCCGAACATGCCTTCCCATTCCCAATCGCTTGCAACTGAGATTGTGTTCATTGCTTCTGTCTGGTTCACATCGCTCATTTTCTCGCTACCGAGGACGAGCATAACATCATGTTCTCCAGACTTGATTGACATGTATGCATGTCTTACAGCTGCGCCACCACTGGCACAAGCTGCTTCAACACTGTATGCGGGAATATCTCCAAGACCACTCAAATCAACAGCTTGGGCACCAAGATGCTCTTGGCCGGTGAATCTTCCTGCGGACATGTTACCTATTACCATTCCATCAATATCTGAACCTGGAACTCCTGCATCAAAGATTGTGTACATTCCAGCTTCAAGAGTTATATCTCTGAGGTTTTTGTCCCAAAGTTCTCCAAATTTTGACATTCCAACTCCGGCAATTGCTACTCTGTTACTCATTCTTTGACCTCCTTAACCAAGTGCCTTGATCTTTCGCCTGAACTTAGCATAAGTTGCATAGTCCACGTACGTTTTACGTTCGATATAATCATCAACTGTCGGAACTTGACCTCGACGTTCCTCAATTGCATCTTCAACAGTTATTGAGAAAGCATCGCTTCCTGCGCCTGAACCATAGGCTACCATGAAGATTTTAGATCCTGGCTTAGCAATGTCTAATATTCGTGCTAGGCCCATCATAGCCGATCCCGAGTAAGTGTTTCCAATCTGGCGAACAACAAGACTCTCCTCAAGCTTCTCCTTGGGAACTCCGAGTTGTCTACCCATTGCTATTGGGAATTTTCCATTTGGCATGTGGAAAACAAAGTAGTCGTAATCATCGACTGTTGTCTTAGTCTTCTTAAACAGCGATTCTGCTCCTGCTTTAACATGTCTGAAGTATGCTGGTTCTCCTGTGAATCTTGCTCCATGGGATGGAAAATCTTCACCCTCGCGTCTCCAGAAGTCTGGAGTGTCTGTGGTGAAGGAAACAGTTTCCTCAATTGTAGCAAGAGGATTTTTCATTCCAATTAGAAAAGCTGCACCACCTGCTGCTGCGGAATATTCTAGTGCATCGCCAGGTCTTCCCTGTGCAGTGTCTGAACCAATAGCCATACCAAGTTTGATCATCTTAGATTGGACAAGTCCCATGACTACTTGCATCGCAGCAGTGCCCGCCTTGCAGGCGAACTCAAAATCTGCGCATGTCATATCATGTGTGCATCCAATCGCCTCTGCAACTATTGTTCCCGTGGGCTTAACTGCATAGGGATGCGACTCTGACCCTACATATAATGCTCCGATATCTTTCGGGTCAAGATCGGATCGTTTGATAGCATTCCGAGCTGCTTCCACTGAGATTGTGGCTACATCCTCATCGGGTCCAGGTACTGACTTTTCAAATACGCCGAGTCCTTTTCCGATTCTCCCACTAGTATCTCCCCAGACTTCTGCGATGTCTGTGGTCTTAATTCTATAACGTGGGACATATACTCCATATCCTACAATACCAACCATATGCAATTCTCTCCTTATACAACAAATCGGTGAACGTCGAATTGCGTTACGTCATTATTTTACGGGCTTGCCTGCAAGGTTCTTATGAACATTGCGTTGTTGCCACCAACTTTGTAACGTCTTTTACCGATTGTTTTTCATTAACTTTGTATTATGCCGATGATAATTTGAGTACTTGTGCACTATTTAGCACTAGCGCTTGGACAACGATGATTGTTGATATCTAGATAGTACTTTCTCGATTATTCTAATTTATTTAGAAACTCTTGGATTGCTGATTGGAGTTCTCTCCTAGTCAGACCTCTCATAGTATCCACATGGTTTCGTAATGATTCAGCAAGCATTTTCGTTGTTCCTGAACTATACTGCGTGGCACGTTTTGGTGTCATCGCTACTTCTCTTGGAACTCCCATCTTCAAAGCCAATTCTCTGAACATCAGTTTTCTTGCAGGTTTTCTATTCGGATCGATATTCAATGTTGCAGGTAGAGTAAGAGCTGTCCTTGCAAAGTCTAAGTCTAGAAACGGAAAGAATGAATCAAGTCCATGGGCACTGATAGCACGAATATCACGTTGGATATTAGCCTCATCTGTAACCGAGTAATCTGCCCATAGAGCTTCCTCGACTTTCTCTGTACCTTGTTCT
>JABCSP010000392.1 GCA_018238825.1 Candidatus Thorarchaeota archaeon
GTTGTGACTGAAGCCGTAGGACTTGTGTGAAACAGCACCACCAAATTCTTCAGTATCCCAGTAATGATTAAATGTGCATGAAAGAGGGGACTTTAGGAGGGCGACTTTTGTCCAGAAAGACTGATAGAAACTTGTCAAGGGCCATGGGTGGCGGAGAATCTCTTCGTCGTCTAAGGAAAGCTGTGAAACAAGTTCTGAAGCCATCTGATGACAAAATAACTAGAATGTTAGAACAGATCACAAGTATCCAGACAACAAAGGATGCAGCCCTAACTGGCGATGAAGATATTCGACTTCTAGCAGTGTGTAAATTGGGCGAATGGGGAGAGGATGCATTCGAGTCGCTTGATATTGCTCTTAATGACGAAAGTTCTCATGTAAGAACTGTTGCAGCAGGAATGCTAGCATATACTCGAAGACTTGATGCTATCCCTATACTTGAGAAGTATTCAACGGATAATACGGAGAGTGTTAGAGAAACTGTCGCCTTTGCAATTAACTGGTTACAGAGGTACGGCGAAGATGCTCCCTATAGCCCGTATGTCCCAGTTTCAAAGGAAAATCCAACAGCAGTTCTTCTTGATTCAGATGCAATAACTCTTCGAACAATAGATGATGTAATAGTCATCAATGAGTATACTACATCACCCGAAAGCTTAGAGTATGGGATTACTATCAAGAATGAGAGAGCTACTCCAATCTATGAAGTGAGTGTGTCGATTCTTGCGTATCCTCTTGAAAGTCTAAGTCCAGTAGACCCACTTACACAAACAATTGAAGAAATTCAATCTGATGATTCGGGCTCTCTGATTTTTGGATTCAGAATAGAGGGTGAATATATTGAAGGCGAAATCATCACATCAGTTCGTTTTGTTGATAGCAACGGAGAAGACCTAGCAGCAAAGGCAGGAAATGTATTCATCAGATCTATCTGCAATCAGTTTGAACCCTTTGAAATGGGAGCTGATGAGTTCATTCATATGAAATCGGATATGAAACAATGGAATAGAGAGCATACTCTTGGTGCGGAAGCTAGTGACATCTATAATGCTCTACAGAATATACTGGAAACTAATAACCTGTACATCTTTCAAAATGAATCTGTGAAGCGGGATAATGCTTTCATGGGAGTTATAGCCGGAATTGCCAAAAGCAAGTTCTCAGAGAATTGTATTGCAATTACACTCACAGTTGTAGGAACACAGGGAGATGAAATCTCAAAACTGCGAATTGATATTTTCTCTGATAATCACGAAATAGTTCACTCAGCGGCAAGTGATATCTTTGAAACAGTATTGAGAAACCTTGAAATTGTTGACTTAAACGGCCAATAATTTCTAGGCTAGTCCGCCAGCCTCAAGAATCTTTATGGCTAATTCTAGAAATGAAGCCTCAACATTTTGTCCAGTCTTTGCACTTGTTTCGAGGAAAGACGTAATGACTCCATGACTGGCAATGTCAGCTGCAAGCTTCTGACCTTCTTCTGTTGTGACAATGGTCTGAGCCATCACGGGGTTATCCTTGAACTGGTCTCGGAGGTCGGTCTTGTTAGCAATGAGAACGATCGGTATTTTCTTACCAGCATTAGTCCAGCACTCATCCACCCAATTCATGAGATTATCAAAGGATTTCCGTTCTACAGTGGAATACACTGCCAGAGCACCCTGTGCACCTTTGTAGAAAGTAGCGCGAACACTCTTGAAGTGGTCTTGGCCTGCTAAATCCCAAATTTGTATACTAACATCATGACCACCCTCAAGCTGCATTTTCTTCACAGCAAAGTCGGCGCCGATAGTGATCATATAATTGGCTCTGAAACCTTCTCCCATGTAAGTTCGACGAAGACTGGTTTTCCCAACGCTTCCATCGCCCATGAGTACAACTTTGAATAATGCAGTGACCATAATCTGGCACCTGTGATATTTAGTATCCTCTCTTTGAACACTATCGCGTTATTTGATTTTTCCGGTATTTGAGTCTATGCCGATTGAATCAAACAGGTAAATTGGAAACTGGTCCAAGCGATATTTCTGAACTTAAGAGCACTTTACTTTCGGGAAACTGCCCCCCTCGCCGGTGTCCGCTTGGACGGACTTTCTCATCCAGTAAAACCCACAATCAGTGGGGATAGTGTATGAGGGCTGAACAGTGATGTTCAGACATACCGACTAAGAGGATGCAAACGTGGGACGCACAGTCCGTACATTTAGAGATGGTATCAAAATCGAGGAGGCACGCTGGAAAGGGTTCCGGCGGACACTTAGGCCATCCCAGAGAGAGCACTTCGACCGCATATTCGATTCTGCGAGAAATTACGCAGACGCAGGCACAATGATAGTGACCCCGCGTATTGTAGAGGTAATCCTACTGTCAGCAATTCTTGAGATGCTAGGGGAGATTGATGATATTGTAAGGAGGGTGCAGGTTCTGGAACAACGCCTTGAGGAGACCACCCCCTAATGAGCAAGACTGGATGGCTTCTGGACGCAAATATCGACCATGAGAAAGAAGCACTGACCCTGTGGATCAAACATGAGGGAAAGACCAGGGGGTATACCTATCGTGGATTCCATCCTTCGGTATTCGTGAGTACAACCCTGATTCGAAGTGGGGAGTGGAGCGATTCTGATATTATCCGTTCAGTCCTTGAACATCCAAAGATTGTAGACTCGAAAATTGTACATAGATTCACCAGTGTATATGATGACGAAAAGACCCCAGTACTTCAGGTCTTCACCACACCAGAGGCACAGAGAGAAGTAGCAGAGGACCT
>JABCSP010000393.1 GCA_018238825.1 Candidatus Thorarchaeota archaeon
GCTTTCACCATGCTTGGAATCGCACCTACTAGGCCGGTAGCATAGGGATGTATTGGATCCTTGAAGACTGACACGACGTCAGCCAGCTCAACGATTTTTCCTGCGTACATGATTGCAGTCTTGTCACAGGTTTCAGCAATTACACTCAAATCGTGTGTGATCAGAATGAGTGATAGGCCGAGGTCCTTCTGGAGCTTTTGCATAAGCTTCAGAATCTGTGCCTGAATTGTAACGTCTAGAGCCGTCGTGGGCTCATCGGCGATAACAAGATCTGGATTACACGCAAGAGCCATGGCAATCATAGCTCTCTGGCGCATTCCGCCTGAAAACTCGTGAGGATAGTTGTGAATCCTACTGGGGTCTAGACCGACCATCTCAAAGAGTTTAGAGCAGCGGTCTAGTGCCTCTTCTTCAGTCACGTTTTCGTGCATGAGAATGGCTTCAGCAATTTGTTCTCCTATCTCGAAGACGGGGTTCAGTGCGTTCATAGCACCTTGGAAGACGATAGCAACGTTCTTCCAGCGAATATCCCTCATCTCCTTTGCAGTCTTTCGAATTAAGTCGTCACCCTTAAAATACACATTTCCTCCGACGATATTTGCGGCTGGTGGAAGTAGCTGCATAATTGAATATGCAAGGCTCGATTTTCCACACCCGCTCTCTCCTGCGAGTCCAACCGACTCACCGGGTTCAAGTGTCAGGGAAACATTGTCGACTGCCTTCACAAGACCTTTCTGCGTTTGATAATACATGCGTAGGTTTCTGATGTCTAGCAGGGGCATGATTGTACACTCCATTGAGCCAAAAGCGGCCCGCAGGGTCCGGCGTGTGTGCCTGACCCTTCACTGAGGTACGGTCCTTTTGGTTCATCTTAAATATGTTGTGAAGCGAGCCGAGAAAACAATCTTCCACTATTAATGCTCTTGCTGCCGAGTCAATTTGGAGTAAAGGACAAAATCACATTACTGAAGTATGAGATTGAACGTTTTCTTGTGGAAAAATCAAATGGCTCGATTAGAAAAGATAAAATGCATTCCCATTTCAATTGCCAGTGGTGTGTTACTATGCCAAGTATGTCAGTAAGATCCTTTCCAAGAACAAAAACCAAACCACAGAAGCGATGGTTACTAGTTCCTATATTACTCATGGTTATAGGCTATGCAATGACATCCGTGCAGATCCTCATGTTCTGGGGTGCTATCATCTCATTAACAGGCGCACTTGTTATGTTTCTAGTTGGCACAGTCTATGCTGACCTTTGGGCTGCACATCGTCGAACTAAGCAGATGATGACGGAACGGGACGAACGGTTTGCAGAAGACGAAGTATCTGATGTTGAAGATCCTTTCGAAGAAACATATGATAGTGAGTAGATTCTTAGTGTCAAGTAAGAGCAAGAAATTAGTAAAATGTCCACCCGAACTAATTTTGCTACCCGAACCAATTCCTTTTTTAGGGGAAATTTAGCGGACTTCTTTATCCAAGTGAAACAAGAGGACAGTTCATTACAATTTGATTACGAGCAACTTGGATCGGATTGGAATGTATTGGTCTGATATACGGAGGATGACATTTGTCCGGTTCCCAAAAAGGTTGGAAAGACAGCAATTGGTATGTAAGCATCACCAGCTTCTGGAGCGAGTACCGCAAGCATAAGATTGGCTTGCTTGGTATTCTTCTCATGGCGCTATTCTTTAGTATGGCTCTATTTGCTCCAGTATTGGCAACACATGACCCCACCCCACAGGCTAAGGTAGCTCCTACTTACCTTGCCCCATCGTGGCTCTCTGTGTTTGATCCAGAAGGTGTTGTTACTGATGATTATCTAAATGATCCCTTTCTTAATGAAGAACCCGTTATGGGTGTGAATGGGACTAGTGGTGAGTTTAGTTATTTACATCAACCGATAAACGATTTTAATAATGTAAGTTATGTGAATCTTACATGGTCTCATACAGCAGGAACAGCACTGGATTTTGTCGGTGATGATCCCGATGATATCATGCCTGACTACAATGACTTTGTGTACTTTGATAAGACTGTAACTTGGCCATGGAACAATAGACCAAGTGACGTGAACATGTCACTTACGTATGCGACTGAACTCACAGGCGACTTTGCAAATCAATCAGTTTCAGGGAACCTAATGTTCCGAGTCTATGTTTGGGTCATTGACTCCAGTGGATACTGGACAAGACTCTATGAATCTAGAGAAGCAACTTACACCGACCAACCTCAAAATAAACGAATAAGCTTGAACTATTTGAACATCAAGGAAATCTTTGATGGTATGATATCATTCAATGGATCTGCTCCGATTGACCCCCTTAATGAGGTCACTGTTCGCGTTGGTCTAGCACCAAGATTCATTTTTGAAAGCTATGCAGGCGGGACTCCCTGGCAAGATTTCAATGGTACTGTTGAGTTCAAATTCACCCAGCTCAAGATGGTTGCTTACGGTGAATACTTCGGAATTCTCGGTACTACAAACTGGGGTGCTGATGCCTGGTCACAGCTTATCTACGGTAGTAGAATTTCAATCATGATTGGTATCTTAGCAACTTCTCTAGCTACCTGTATGTCGTTTACAACAAAGGAAGCCCCCATGAGATCAGCTGCTTTGTGCGGAGAAGGACTGGCTTTAAAATCAACATATTCTTGCTCTAATTTTCTTTGAGTTTTTGAATTTATTTCAAACGTATCTTTTTTTATAATAGAAAGTTCTCCCGTCTTTAACG
>JABCSP010000394.1 GCA_018238825.1 Candidatus Thorarchaeota archaeon
CAGCAAGACAAATCGGGCACCCAGCTCCTTTCCCCGAAGAATTGCCTCATCGACTGATTCATCTATATACTTTCAAGGACGATGATGTTCTAGATCCCTTTGCTGGAGTAGGGAGCACACTAATAGCTTGTAAGGAATCTTATAGAAACTCAGTTGGTATCGAACTCAATTCCGAATTCGCCCAGACTGGTAAGCAGTACATCGATCAGATAGAAGGAAATTCACAGCATCATCTTATCATTGGTGATGCTCAAGATGCTATATCACTTTTAGAATCACAGTTCAATGGGGAAACTCCCAAATTTGATTATTTGATAACCTCACCACCCTACTGGAATATGCTCAGGAAGTCTCGTGGTGGTAGTGATTCTGTTCACAAGGAACGAGAAGAGAAGGGTCTCAAGCAACACTATAGCGAGTCAAAAAGAGACCTTGGAAACATCGAGAGCTATGATGAGTATATCAACAAACTAGCTATAATCCTGAGCAATCTAAAACCACTACTCAAACAGGGTGCATATCTTACTGTCATTGTTCAGAATATGCGAGATGTAGATGGCCGTATGCGTCCAATTGCCTGGGATTTAGCAAGAAGAATGTCCCAAGACTATTGGCTTCAGCAAGAGATGATTTGGTGTCAAGATAACAAGAAATTGGGGATATGGGGATATCCCACCACGTATGTATCTAATGTCCATCATCACTATTGCTTAATCTTCCAAAACCGATAAGTAAAACGAACAGTGAGTTGTCACTTCAAATTATTGTTAAGCAGTACAGTCAACTCCAGAAATTATGTCTGACATCCTTCGCAAACTGGTTATTGAAGATCATGATCAGGTAAATACACTCTGTAAGACCATCTGGGAAGGAAATGATTACGTACCTGAGACCTTTCCAAAATGGGTTTCTGATTCGTTGTCTACGCCTCTTGGGATATTTCGTGATGAAGACCTAGTAGCATTAGCAAATCTTGAGAAAGTAGAGGGTACAACGATTGGATGGGTGGAAGGACTTAGAGTCAAAGAAGGATATAGAAAAAGTGGTCTCGGTTCAAAATTAAATGAAGCAGTCGTCAAAGAGGCCAAAGAACAAGAGATTAAGACTCTCTGGTACGCAACAAGTTCACGAAATGAACCGTCACAATTAGTTGCAGAAAAATCGGGTTTCATCAAAGCTAATACCACAGGATACTTCCGACTCTATAGACCTTACCCCGCTCATTCAAGACCAAGTCCAAGTATTGTACCACTTCAGATAGATGCATCGCGGTTACACGAACTTATTCTTGCAAATCCAGACCTTGTCGAAAGTACTACATTTCCATTGGCTTGGCAATTTGACTTTAAGAGTGTTGAAGGTCTCTCACGTTTATTAAAGAATTCAACCATCAAAGTGGTCATCAATGAATCAGGTGATGTGGATGGATTCTATTGCATGTCTAAGCGTGATCGCAAAGGGGACACATGGACTGCTGCATACACAGTATTTACCACAAATAGATCAGTCTTTGTAGATATCATATCAAGGACTATTGATGAAGCTGATACTCTTGGTGCAGATAGATCAGTCTACTTTTTAGGACCAAGAGCTACTGAGTGGGCTCTAACACTCGGATATGTAGAAGAGGAATTTATCGGTAGACGATTCCTCCTCTACGAGCTGAATCTATCAATATAGTACCGTTTCTTTATCTGCAGCACTAATCGTACCAATCCTTCTCTTTCTTAGAAATAGAATTATGACAAGACCACCAATAGCTACGGAAGCAAATGTCAATATTGCATAAAAGAGAAATGTTGGAGTTGTTGATTCATAGATAACTAGGGTGATTACCAAAGTTTCAGTGTTATCATAGATATCAGTGACAGATACTTCAATACTGAAAGTACTCACTTCTAGAACCTCGTTGCTTGTCAGCAATCCATTATCATCAATAGCAAAGCGCGTGTCATTTACTGCATAACTCACGACTCCGGAAAAGTCTATAGCTGTACAATTCAGACTAACAAGAGTTCCAGATTCAATTTGAACAGATGCTATGGGATCCAACCAAGTTGGAGCAATTGTATCCAAAACTATCACTGAAAGGCTGGCAGAGATTGAGTGATTGGCGTAGTCAGTTGCGGTAATGTTTATTCCATAATTTCCTACATGCAATGGAATTCGATTTGATAGACTGCCTACAACACTGAGTGAAAATAGCGCAGTATCATTAACAACGAAACTTTCAATCCCACCGTCATCTTGGATCAAGAAATTATGAGTGAACATCTGTCCTGCTTGCGCAGCGAAATCTGCTGGGACTTCAAGCCATATTGGCGGAGTCACATCCTCATATGAGAAACGAAGGCCAAAGTTATATTCAAAGCTTAATGATGAACTGGGATAGGAGTTGTAATGTATTCCATCTCCATGATTTAGACCGACAGTTCCATAATGTACGGTCGACATCAATAGATAATTGAATTCAATAACACCAGATGCATGCAATACTACTTCGAAGGTTCCCATTGATTCTCCTCCAAGGTAGTTGAAATTATTGAACTCTATCACAACTCTTTCAGAGGTTGACCAATAGTAAACATTGGATTCCGCCTGTAAATCGGCCCAAATCGGAGCTAGGGAATATGCATATCGTGAATCACTAGATGGATAAGGTGTTGGTGAACAATCCCATGGTTGATTGGTTACAAAGCTGAGCCATCCATTGCTACTGACTGCAATCCAATCG
>JABCSP010000395.1 GCA_018238825.1 Candidatus Thorarchaeota archaeon
CCAATGCCTCAGCAAGACCTTGTGATAGTTCAAAGGCTCTTGCCAATCCTCCCAATTCCGAAAGTACCGAGATGGAGTGTAATAGCCATCTTGATGTATCTAGTAATCCGTAAACGTCACCGATACTCAGACCAAACTGTGTTGCAATATCCTGTAGTGAAATGTCAGTAGTAACTAAAGTACCTAACAAATTGTCAAAAGATTCGTCTATTGAGGTCCCAGTTTCGATAGATACTACATGCCGCAATAACCAGAGTAAGCTTGTGCTAGTTTCAGTCATCGGCAGTAGAGCAAGAATCTCTCTTACTGTTGGAATACTCAAGTACAATCGATTTGCTGCCCGACCAAGTTTGGTCGGTTTTAGTTTCCCATCAGTTGCACCCTCAACTAATCCTAATCGAATGAGCAGACCGAGTGGGCTTGATTCAGAAAGTGATAATGGAATCACATAATCAGCCATGTTTCCAAGTTCAGCTGCTGCAGCCATGCCTAGAGTTACAAGATGATGGCATAGAATTCCATTTTCATTGACAGGAGTTCCACACGAACACATTGGCCCCTCTACCGTACCACTAGCTGACAATCTAGCAGAAAATCGACATGTGAATTGACCACCATCATAACTTATGACAATGCCACCGATTACTGTTTCATTCTTCTCGCGTAGAATTGTCTTGCCCAACACGCTCTTACGTGCAGACTGGATAGTTTCTGGAAGTGCATGTCGCTCTAGTACGATTATGGCGGAGATCTCTCCAAGTTGTAGTACTCTCATGGGTGCGCCGGAGTCTCTTATCGCACAGTGAACTAAGAATGAATCACCCAATATTCCGTTCTCAATTTCTTCAATGGTTGCAGAGCCCAGCATATCTAGAACGACAAGTAGCTGTTCAGACAATGAACCTGCTTGACCAAGTGTACTATTGATGCGGTCATACTTTGGAAGTAGGGTTTCCTTTCCATTATTCTCGTCAACAATGACATCAAAGTATCTCCGCTTTGCTTCCTCAGTTTCGCCCGTGCTACCTGCCAAAATCACACCGAAGCCAATCTTATCATGACTCGGTCTCCCTGCCCTTCCCAACATTTGATGGACTGTATTTGCTGAGAGGAGGCGTCTGAAGTCTGCTGGAGATTTGAAGCTTGAGAGAATCACGGTCCGAGCTGGAAGGTCCATACCAGCTGCAAGGGTCGTTGTTGCGCATATTACTCGAACATCACCTTTTCCAAATAGGCGTTCAACCATGCGTCGTTCGTTGTACCCTAAGCCAGCATGATGAAATGCGATTCCATTATGCAATAGAAACCTTAGTTCTGGTGATAATGTAACATCCCAATTTTCAACCGACCCCAGGTCTTGATCCAGGTTCTTCTTCTCTTCAGAAGTGAACTGCCTTCCAACATCCTCTGACAATCGCTTTGCTTGAGCCTCGGCTTCTCGTCTTGTTCGATGGAACACAATTGCTTGACCATTCCCTTGCACTGTGGTCATGACTAGTTTCCTGAGACTTTGATTTCTATTATTGGTAGTCACTACTTTATGAACTAAGGGAACAGGTCTTTCTTCAGATACCACAAGGTGACATCCTAGCCACTCTGCAACCTCGTCAGGGTCTCCAGTGGTTGCTGATAGAGCAACAATTTGCAAATCTTCAATTGAGTTCTTTAGTCTGATAATAAGGCTCTCGAGTCGTGCTCCTCTTCCTATTTCAGACATCGTCTGAATCTCGTCAACAACAATAGAACCGAGGTCTGATAGCCAACTACTTCGTCTGCGCAGAAGTGAGTCAGCTCTTTCGTACGTAGTCACAACTATGTCGAACTCTGCTAACTCTTCACCAGTTCCCTGAAAATCCCCTGTGCTGAGGCCAATCATAACACCAAGATGCTCATAGCGCTCTTTCATTGTCTTGAAGATTTGAACCGCTAAGGCTCTAAGTGGAACGAGAAAGAGACCTTTCTTTCCGCAAGTAACGGCTCTTAGAAGTGCCATCTCACCAACCAAAGTCTTTCCAGAACCTGTAGGCGAGGACACCATGATATTCTTTCCTTCGAGGAGACCCTTGGAGATAGAATCGCTCTGAACTCCACGAGGTCTCATCCCAGCTTGGTTGAGTAATTTGGTAACTTGAGATGAAACATCATTTGAGACCGTACTCATACAGTAACGCCCTCCGATCTATCGGTCTGTCTCAATGCCATGCTGCCCTTCATTGTAATTCTATAATTAGTGTAAGAAACCCCACTGTGAACTTCAGTCCCTTTCAAAATCATACTTGCATGTTCCAGGCGGGCTAGTACTGCTTCAACATCAGGGTCGTTGTCTGAACCACTAGAAGCAATGAAACGACGAACGGCCTCCTCTGTTAGAGGCTCATATCGTTCCAGCAATTTCAAAACTCTAATGGCAAAAGTTGTACTTCCAGCCGATACCCTATCTAATAGGGATCCCTCATTATCAGGTGAACCAGAATCAACCAGAGATGTGACCCTTCGCGTTTCTTCACCCGCAACAAAATCGGGACTAAGGTCTGGAGCAGGGTCAAGTCTAATTGGCTGACAAGTTTCAGTTCCATCATGTACTATGAGTGCAGTATCATCACCCATTATTCTCAAGTAAGATGACTCTCGTGGTGAAATCCTAGCTTTGGTGTGCATACCTGTTGTAATTACGTTAAGACCAAGTACGTCAGCTGCGATCTTGATATCCACAGATTC
>JABCSP010000396.1 GCA_018238825.1 Candidatus Thorarchaeota archaeon
AGTACCTTCATGGTTTCGGAAATCAGGATGAATAAAGATTCGACAGTCACCGGATGGCTTGCATATTGTGACTGCTATAATACCCACATTATCGGCTTCCCATATCTTGATGTATTCGTCTTCCTTATTCTCATATTCTGCCCCATCTGGACCAAACTTTGTGTTCTCGAACATTGATGGGACCCAATTTTGAAAAGTCTTAGTTAGATTGTAAGTCTGGATGAGGAAATCCCTAACCTTTTCAAAGTCATCTTGCCAGTGAAATGAACGCTTTGAGATTGCCAATGTTATCGTCAAGGTTAAACAAAGTTAACTGGGTTAAAAGCATTAATACCTACGTAATAAAAAGAAGGAATCCCAGCTCGAAAGAACTGGGATAATATTTACTATTTCTTCTTAATCACAAACACATAGACAAGCATGACAACCCCAATTGCAAGAATTGCTACAACAATTAGTATAGCTGGTGATAATTCTCCAGGGTCACCTGTAGTCGTTGTTGTAGTAGTTGATGTTATACTGCCTACAGTAAAGGAATAGTATTCTGTTCCATTTAGAGATTCCACAGTTTTGCCAAAGGCATCAATTGCAGTGATACTATACTCAACAACCGACTCTTCTAGAATTCCTGTCATATTTCCTTCAAAAGTAGTACCAGAATCAAGACTCATCGAAAGAACTGACCACGAACCATTATCCACTCGATAGTTCACTTGAACTATTGCAATGGTTGCATCAACAATTGTAGCAGTTATTAGTAGATACCCCCCACTAACTGGATTTACTGGGTAATGCGATACAGCAGTTATCTCTGGGACTGGGTCACTGTAGATATAGAAGTCATCAATGAATGCAACTAGTTTACTATCTTCATATGCCATTGCGCCGAAGATCATGTAATCTAGGGTAGTATTTGGCATGGTTCCAGTAACTGCTTCGAAAGTATGAACCAAATCTATTTGGAAATTCAGCCATTGTCCAGTTACAATATTTTCTTGAAGAAGAATGTAGTCTTCACTGATATTTCCCTCTACTTCGGCGCTTGCATTTGCTATGATGAAAGCTATTGAAGAACCATCGTCTAAATAGATTTCAATGAAAATGTAATCATCCGAACTCTCATTGAATGTATCAATGTACATGCTGAAATCAAGAATGAGCTCAGTGGTACTATCAAAGGGAATGACTCCAAAATATTGTTCATGATTAAGTCCTACATAATTTTCCAGTGTTATATTTCCAGCCCGATCTCCATTGTACGCAAAATCAGTAACTGAGAATTCTGGATTGCTAATTGGTTCTCTCCATCCTTCGATTGGAGTTCCCAAGTCTCCTTGAGTTTCATAACCCATATCATTTACTATAGATGCCGTAAAATCCAATTCATCGAATAATACAGAAATGCGACTATCATCAGTGGATGAATGTACTTGAAATATTATACTATCAATCCATAGCTCATCAGTAGTACTCATAGAATGGAAATCTTCCCAGATATTGCGATTGAAGTAATTCCATTGGTCTGTTTCATTGAAGTTCGATACTTTGAACTGCATATCAACGCCGGATAAATTAATTGGCAATGTACCAGCACCTCCAATACCGAAGTAATAGTACATCGTAAAGGAAGTAGTGGCATTTGCTACAGATAATCTGACTTGGCCAATCGTATTCATTGAAGAATTTATCCATTCATCAATACGCCAATAGAATGAGAGTTGACCCTGATTGATTTCAGTCAATCTTTTGCCAATGTTTGCGTGTGCTGTTGCCCGTGACAAGTCATCATATGAGATTGCAGTCATGTTCATACTCCAATCACCTGCATAAGATAGAGAACTTTGTGAGATATCTGCGGGGTCAGTGCTAGTTGTATATGTCCATCCACTTATTGTTTCAAAATTACCATTGGCAGTGGCCCCACCAATTACTACGTCGGTTCCATTTACAAGGTTTAAATCATCTACAAAGACACGTGTATAATCATTTGTGTAACTTCGCACCCAAATATAAACTAAGTAAAATGCTGTAGGTGTTTCACTATATAGTTCGATGTAGTCACTTGTTACATTTCTTTGAAGATGATTCCATGTTTCTGTTGGACCATCAATTAGAAAGTATCCATCTCCATATGTAGAGTTGGCATAACCAGTATCGCAACCCAAGTAGTAGTACATGTTGCGAGCAGGATTACCCATGCGGATCTGTATTCGGAAATAATCCACATTGTTAGGGTTTCCTATTTCATCCATGTACCAGTCAAGGTCAAGAGTTGTATTGACTGGATTATTCCAGGATGAGAATGACGTTTGTGATAATCGAACTTCAGCATAAAAATTGGGATCTAAAGCTCGGGCTTCCATTCCAACCGATTGAGATCCTTCGTAAATAATTGTAGTTTCATACCAACCCGATTCTTCGACTGTTCGTGTTGTATAGAGATTATCAGGACGATATGGAGTGCCCCAAGTTTCAAAATCTCGATTCGGTACTATGTTCTCGATCCAATCCACTCTATCTAAATCAGTCTCAGATATGCTATTCATTTTTTCAGAAGTAATATTTTGCGTGCTTGTTAACGTCATCTGATTTGTCATAACAAATAATGGTGACAACATCAGCAGAACGAAAACAAATGTAATTGATTTTTTAATCATGAATCTCCCTCGTGATAAAATTCGATGCAATAGCGTGCCTACTAATTCATCATCTT
>JABCSP010000397.1 GCA_018238825.1 Candidatus Thorarchaeota archaeon
AGAGTCGACAATTAGCCGATGCACAATCCAGTGATATGTTGAGTTTTCAATTAACACACGAGCTTGACGAGATTGACTCCGAACTTACTGACGCAATGACACGATATGGTACCTTTAGAGAAACTATCAATCAAGCAATTGCTTTGATACGACAAGTATCAAACGAATGGCACTGGATGGAAAGAAAACGTACAAGTCTTGTTGAACGAAAGGAATTCTTGGAGAAGACAATGGAACGAATCTCTTCAGCACTTGAAGATGCTGATCCTGAGGGCGAAGTCAAGACTATCCTAGCAAATGCATTGACCGAATACAAAAAGATCTTCGAGCAAATTGATAGGATCGTTTCATCTGGAGTGGAAACTGAAGAGATTACTGATAATCGTGATGAAACCGAAGAAACTATTGATAGTCTTCTTGCAATCATTCCAAAGAAACGAGAAGCCCTAGGAGCAATTACTGATCCTGACGAGCTTGAAAAAGAACGCATCCGGCTTATCTCTGCTCTCCAACAAGCACTTGAAACAGCAAAGAGTTTCAAGCTTTCAAAATCCATCAAAGCTATTAAAAAAGAGCTATTACTACTCAATCCAGAAAAATGATGAAGATATCTGCAGGTTCTAACTTGCTGAGATTTGCGAAAGTGAAATAAAACTTTCATCCACTAAATCGTCTTGAACAATATCCAACCAGTCTTCTGCAATTTCTTTCAAAGATGGGTCAATAGAGAATGCAATTTCCGCAGATTGAACTGCTAAATCTAATTCATCAAATAATAGATAGCAGACTGCAAGATTATACCATGTGACTGCAGAATTGGGATTAAGATCAAGTGTCCTTTCCAGAACGTCTATAGCTTCATCCCAACGTTCTTCTGATACAAGTACCATCCCGAGGAGCTCCCAGCCATACACTCTTCGAGGATTTATTCTTAGACTTTCACGTAATGCGCCAATGCCTTCATTTGTTTCATTAAGTAAGAGATGAAGAAATCCCTTATCTGCCCACCCACTGTGTGATTGCGGTTGAATTCGAATAAGATTATTTAATGCAGCTAGAGCCATTTTTGGCTTTCCCATTTCCAAATTACAAATGGCCATGCTCTCCCAGACTTTAGGATTGTTTGGATCGACAGAAATCCCACGTTGAAGAGTAGACAAAGCCTCAACATAGAGTTTCTTCTCTATGAGGGATGTAGCCTTTCCAATGAGTGCTTCCGCATTATTCTTGTGTTGTACCAATCTGATTCAATCCTTACCCATGAGTTACTAAATGAAACTCTTTCTCATCTTCGCTTCGTGTAGATATGAAGAAAAAGCTTACTCTGACCGCACTATTGTTTCATGATCCTCTTTTATTGAAATGTACGAATCATTAACAATCCAATGTTCCAAGTGAGAATCTGAAACATCCGAGAGCAATGATGTTGTACCACTCAGTTCCAGAATCGTAATGCTCACAACACCCTTAGCCCACCTAAAACCATCACTAAGATTACCATCCTCATTCAGGAAGGCTATCTTCAATGGTCCTCCATCTACTATGGGGCTCCCATCTTGTTCATATGCAAGTATCATAGTTGAGTTGATGGAATCTAACGGGTCTCCTAAAGGTGTGTATCCATTCACATCACCCTCAACAATTGCCTTTGTGTATTCACCTGTTTGACCATCACTGCTTCGAGCTATCAGAATATAATCATCTGGAACTAATGTAAATTGCTCAAGCAAAATGCTGAATGCAACACCGGTGAAATTGAAGGGGCCTATGATATCTCCAGATGATTTTTTGTATCCACCTTCACCTGTGACATTTGATAGCGTTCTCAAGAACGTTTCCGAAACACTGTATGTTGAATTGTAGAGATTTTCTAATACCTCGATACGAATAACATTTGATACCCATTGAGGTCCAGCTGCTGATGGATCAGGTTCTGTGGTCGCATTAGCATCTGCATTGGAATAATAACCATCTTCAGGAATGAATGCAAGTCGAAATCCATTTTCATACTCTGGCATTGTGAGTCCATCATACTCGTAGGCTAGTATCATATCACCTTGAAGGTTCCATATTGTGAGATTTGGATATGCTTTGGATTTTTCAAATGTATGACTATAACCATCCTCTGCGACTATTCTTACAACATAGCCATCATCCATCCCTCCAACTAGATTCACCAAGTCCGAAATCTTGACTCCCTTATACACTCCAACTCCTCTCACATTTCCGTATGTGTTTTGATAAGAGCTGTTTCCAGATACACTGTCCATCATCATCATTTCAGCAAGTGTCACATTCTGAGAAACTCCATTGCTTCCGACAACTTCAACATAATATTCTGACGAGCTAGGTTGTAGGAAAACGAGTGCTGCTATTGCTGCACCTGCTATTAATAGAGTGACAATCAAAATTGTTACAGGTTTGGTCTGGCTTGAATTCATAGGTTACACCGTCGCCGATATGCATGACCAGACCAGTCGGACTGAGATAAAAGCTTTGGGGATTGTGCGCATGGATTACTCTCAAGGTGTAGGTGGTGGCACGTTTAACATGCTCTCATTTTCCAAATGAATCGTGCACTCCTGCAAGTGCGCGTTCTCGCAGTATGCGAATTCATGTCACTATGTAGGTATATAATCCCGTTCCCCGAAACCTAAACATTCTTGGACATTGAGTCCGAGATGCTGTTCGGTTCCTGTTTCATCGAGGCT
>JABCSP010000398.1 GCA_018238825.1 Candidatus Thorarchaeota archaeon
ATTCCATCTTGATCTGAGTCACTAGAAAACGGATTTAATCCACCTGAGTATTCTTGCGCATTAGTAAGTCCATCTGAATCCGCGTCTTGATTTCCATCCGATGGATCAGTGGGATCAAATCCCATATCGATTTCATACCTATCTGGCATTGTATCATCATCAGAATCAATATCATTCATATCTGTACCATGGAATATTTCGTCTGCATCCGACACATTATCATTATCTTGATCAGACACGAAATAACTTGGGGCTAACCAATATTCATTCTGATCAATGACTCCATTGCCTTCGATATCAGTATCATAGGTAATTGAGATTTCGTATCCAACTGAACGAATATCTGTATTCTCTACGAATAACCGATATGTGCCTTCAGTCGATATTTGTTGGCTGAAGACGTCAATTGGTTCCCATGGTGATGAATCGTTGAATTGCTGACTATGCACTAGGTTGAAGTCTGAATCCACTAGATAGTATGTTGAAGAGCCACCAAACCAGCGAGACGAAATATTGACAATTGTTGGAGTTGTGACGGCAAATATCAGCATCTCGAATTGTCCAGGTCCATTTGAGAAAGAGTTGGTCAAGTGTGTAGGAGCACCATACCTTCGACTCATGGTGAAAGCAATACTAGCCCCAATCACACCTGTTGTTTCTCTTCCTAGATTGTAATTATACTCCACATTGTTCCATCTATCATTGGAAGTAGAAGAAGAACCGTCAACTGCACCTCCGGATTCGTAGGCACAAAGTATCCCTGTGAAACCTCTTAGTGAGAATGTGTAATGATCCGAGCCTGTCCACAATCCGAAACTAGGGGATGGGACTGGTACAACATAATTCAATCCATAATTGTTACTCATCATTCTTGTCAAATCTGCCCAATATTGTCCCATTTGGTATGTCTGAAACATATCTTGAAGATACCCAATCTGAATACGTTCGTTAAGTGGAGCCATGGTATCCTGGACAAGAATAGTATCGACATTATACATTGTAAGGATTTCAATTCCTTCTAATTGGAACAAGCTTGCGACTTCAGGACTTCCTGACATAGGAATGAATGTGGAGAGCCCATTGAATGCTATGAAGTAAATGTCAAGAGGCCATTCATACTTTGATAGCATTCTGGCAAGGGAAAGCATTGTGGCAATTCCACTACCATCACAATTTGCACCTGGTGAAAGTTCTGCACTATCGTAATGTGCAGATACTACAATAACAGGGTTATCTCCAGGTAAGTAACCTGGCAATCTTCCCACAACGTTGAATAAGCTACCAACTGTTTCGACTTCAATTCTACCATTTGACAACAAATCAAGCTGCTGAATCAGGTACTGTCTAGCTAAAGCATTTACTCCTTCTAAAGCCATACGGGCGTCAAATATCCATCTAGAACCATTTTCAGTAAATTTTTGAACAATATCACGATAATCAGAGATTGACACATCATCGTAGATTTCTTGTGCAATGTTTTCACCATAAATTCGCATAGGGGACGATGGAGCATCTGCAGGCACTACACTATTCGTTACAGTAAGTGATGATGTAGAATATACAGGTGGAACCATAATCATGAGTCCAAGAATAATGAATACCCACAATCGTTTCATGGTCAAAACTCCAGACAAAACCATTGATGAAGCTTCTCCTAAGAGCAAGAGCGCCGTATTTCAAACATTTTAATACGGTTCAGCAATCTATCTAGGTGGTTAGATAATTATGCCATTAACAGATTTTCCCTCAGTCCTTCAGATTAAGGACCCAATTCATGGATATATTGAGCTATCCGAAGTGGAGAGGGATATTATTGATATGAAGATTTCTCAACGTTTGCGGTATATTCGTGGTCCTGCAGGGATCTCACTAGTTTATCCGGGCGCAGATATCTCACTGATGGGTAGAACTCTTGGCTTCCTAAATATAGCTAGAGTCTTCTTGGAGTATCTTGGAGCTACTTTTGAAGAAATTCAGAAAGGCCGCCTAGCGGCTCTATTGCGAATGTTGGTGAATGGTCCATGGTCGAATGTAATGGAAGAGTATCAAACAGTGCGTGGTGCACCACCTCTAAAATTAACTAAGGCAATACTTGATTCCACTCCAATTGGTGACGTGATTGAGAAACATGGTTACACAAAATCCGAAATTCAGGATGTTCTTGAAAAAGGAGTACCAGTCAAAGGTCTCCGATTAGATATCTTGAATTGCCCAATAAATCCTGAACTTATCGATGACCTTGCACGAGATTCCTATTTTGCAGGTGTCGATTATGCACAACTCGAGTACCATAGGCTATTTGGTGCAACGCGTATTGCAAAGAATAAGATTGCAATCGAAAGGACTTCTTTATTCACACTTGAATCATACTTGTCCGCAGCAGTAAACATGTTTGATGCTGTTTACTTTCATAAGACTGTGCGAGCTGCAGAGCTAATGCTATTGCGTGTTTTGGATGAAGCTGGTTCTCAATTATTCGCTGACCCATTAAAGGAAACAATGGATTTCTTCAATTGTGATGATCTAACAATACTTCATAAGCTTCTGAATGTTGATTCAGACCAATCAGAAGAGCTTCGTTCTGCCAATCGCATCTTCATTGATTTCAACAAACGATACCTAATCAAACTGGTTAGTGCTAGAGCATTGACGGATCCTATCTTTTTGAAAAAATTATCAACACCTGATGGTATATTTTCAATCGAAAC
>JABCSP010000399.1 GCA_018238825.1 Candidatus Thorarchaeota archaeon
AAAAGATATTGAAAGATGCTAGGTTAATTGTAAAGACGAAAATTAAGAAGAACAACAAGAAGTAGATGTTTCTTCTACTTGGGCTTGTCCTTCAATTTTCTTTTACTCTTGATTTTTCCATTTGAACCATGAGGTGTACGGTAAACTGAGTCTGTTCCCTTTTCCAGCTCCCTTGCTTCATCTGCCAGTATTGCTGCTGCGCGCATCATTTCATGTCCTGCAGCAACCATTGGGATATAATCTTCTGGTTCTTTTATTTTGAAACAAGCCTTGGAAGTTACAGCAGCAACTGATTCAGCAATCTTGAGCGCTGCAAACGCCTTAGCTCCAGCGTATGGGTTTGTAAAATTAGCATACTCCATGGCTATATCCGCAGTGATGGTGACTGCTGGCAATTCTAGATTCTTTCCAGACTTTATCTGTTCGATTGAATTTCCAACAATAGTTTGAATTGCTCGAATGACTCCACCAGTGGAAAGCACTTTGAGGACGTCTGAATTGAAGAGCACCATTTCAGATGGATCAAGAAATTCAGCACGAGCTCCAATCATTGAATCTGAGGGAATAATGATGAAGCCTTCTCCCTTCTGAGCTACAAGAATTCTCTTCCCCCGCTCATCTTTCTTTTGCCATGCCTTCTTCGAAGGAGCATCTGAAATGGAGATTACTGGAACATTGTTTTCTAGAAGATTCGTTCTTAATTTGGTAGGCCCCTCTAATGATGCATTTGGGCTAACAAGGAGCACTAAGTGTGGTTCGTAATTCCCAAAAGAATCCACAACAGTCATACAAGAATCAAGATCCATCTTCGCACCACTTGAAAATACTCTAACTTCAAGGTCTTCACGTTCTGCTCTTTCATCGAATATAAGATCTAGGAGCGGTGATGTTGCTATGCATCCTATCTTCACAACTGCTAATTTCATTGATACAATCTCCCTTGTTTTCAAATCAAATTGGATTACTATTTCAATTCAATGACTCTGATAAATACATTATCCACTAGGAGCCATCATTGAAATAGTATGCAAGACCTGTACCCGATAGAAGGTCTGCTCCCTTCAACTGCTTTCCACAAGTAGCACAATTGAAAACAATTTTTGGATCATTGGAAGCTGTACCGCATTCATTGCACAGAGGTTCAACATCGATTATTGCTAGTTCGTTTACCTTCACTGGTTGCTTGCAACTCAAACATGTGACCTCAGCAAGATCATCCGCAAGTATTGCATGAAATTGATTACTACACTTTGGACAAAAAACTGTGTACACTTTATGGATATCGTTAGATTGACAATTTGGACAAAGCAATTCTATTGTGAGTTCAGAACTTCCACACTGACGACATTCAACTCTGCGACCATATGTTCTCGATTCAAGTACTTTTTCATCTTCCAAGTCTTTGAGAAGCCTTGATACTTCCTCATCATCATTTCCAAGAGCATCATAAGCTTCTGGATATCTCACGGTAGCTTTCATGACATGTTTGGGTTTGATCGATTTAATCCTTTTTTCAATCATATCTCCAACAAGCTGCTTAACACCTGGATTGAGTAGAGGTTCCTCTCCACTTGTTTCATCCATAAGGTCATGCAAAACGAGGAAAGCCTTCTCTAGTTCTTTATCCCAATGGTCACTATTGAAATCTACATGGGGGATTAAACGAATTAAATTACGTTCAACTGCTGCACTATTTTCTCCTTCTTTTAGAAGTATTCCCAAACAGTTAGGAGAGTGCATAAATGAGATTACAAGACCACTCTGTATTTTGGAATAACCAATCTCAGAGTCTTGATTAACTCCATGTCCCATAAAGATTGTAATTGCTTCCTCACTCGTGAGTGTTGTAGCTTCAGGGTATGACCGACCGACCATTGGTCCAAGACGGTCGTCCCACCAGATAGAGAAGATTGCCTTTGGCACGATTATGTCCCCAGCGTCAAATGTGTCCCATACAGAGAAAGCCTTAGCTTTTCTGTAACATCTGTCCTTATCAGCATGTTTCACATCGATACCCTTTAGTTCTTACTATTTGGTATCTCGACCACCGAAGAGTATAAAACTTAACTCTGAAGTTCGACGTTTCATTACGTGTACATTGACACACAGGATGTTTCATAGATGCTATCATCAAATCAAAGTCGTTTCATATTCGCACTCATGCTGACCTTCATAATTCTTGCACCATGTGTCATTAGTGTCAGCAATACTAATTTTTCAATGGCTCCAACAAATACGATGGAGCTTGCTGCTCCAACCATAACTGGCCTTACCTTTTACGAGTATGAAAATGGGAGTGTTGGCGAAACCCTTGAGTATGATGCATCTGATGCAAATCCAAAGAACTATTCGGTCACCGTTGATGGATCTGATTATGATAGTGGTTTATGGGACGGTGGTTCAATTACCGTATATCTTGTGTATCTAAATACAAGGGATCTGATTGATTCTATTCCACAAGAATTCACTTTTGTTGTAACTGTTTTCAACGATGCTGAAGAATCTGCTTCGATTACAACTACCGTTAGTATCATTCAGGATGTTACTGGACCAATTATCGAACAACCTGCAAATATTACTTACGAAGAAGGTAGTTTTGGAAATGAAATCCAATGGAATATCACTGAATCCAACCCTGACTTTTACAATATATCACGTCAGTCCAACGAGCCAGGTACAAATTTCACTGTAATGGAATCTGGAAG
>JABCSP010000400.1 GCA_018238825.1 Candidatus Thorarchaeota archaeon
ACCAGAGCCGGATTGATTTTCTCTACTGCTTTGAGAACCGCTGGCCTACCGTCTTCACCGCCGTGGATGGGCGTTTCAAGTTCGTTACCTTCGGCACTTACAAAGGGGGAAAAACCGACCGGTTCAAGTGCGCCTTCATGGAGCACGACCCGGAACGACTGCCGGTGATTGACGCCAATGCGTTGAAAATGAGCATGACACATGTGAAGAAGTTTTCTCCTAATAGTTTAAACATAATGGAGTTCAAGTCACCGCGCGATATTGAAATCATGGCATCTATATATAGTGAACGTCCTTTGCTTGGAGAAAAATTGGATGACGGTTGGAATGTGAAACTCAGAATGGGTGACTACCATCTCACAAATGACTCCCACAAATTCGAGAAGATTGATTCTTTACTTGGCCAAATATTAGTTCGCTGGCTGACTCCCAAAATATGACTACAGATTTTCCTGTGTTTAAAAAAAGGACAGTTGCAGTGATAGTACCCTTGGTCATAAGTCACATTGTACTTTCCGTATTTTTGTGACTGAACAACATAATGGAATGATTCTAGTATTCCCTCAGCGTTCTCTTGACCACTCATGAATTGGATTCTTCTTGCTTGTCTAAGATATTTCTTACTTATTCGATACTTGTTCGCAACAAGTCTATCCTTTGAAATCCAATCCTGAATCCAATCTGGCATTTCTACCAATCAAAGAACCCCGCACAAACTTGAGATACTAAACTACATTTTCTTCCTTTCTACTTTTAGCACTTTACACTACAGAGATTAGATTGATGCATTGTGACTTTGGTGTGTTTTACCTACCACGGTGTAATGGAAGTTGATTTCAGAAGTATAATCAGTTCAAAAATTGATGTTGCAAGACCGAAAACCACAACACTCATGATAAGAAAAGTTGCATCTGTAGATAAATTTGTGAGGAAAAATAAAGAGAAGAAAAGGATGATCAGATAGAATGAGGAATAAAGCGCAAATCTTGGTATGAGATTATTTCTAATATTGATATAAAACCTAGCAACTCCTACACGAACAATTTTGGTAACTACATAATCTCCATGTGGTAGCTTCTCAACAAGGCCTAGTTTGGTTAGTTTTTTTAGATGATACTCAGATAAGCTCGCGCTTGATAATTTTGCACCTCTTTGGACGTCTTTCCTGCCTACAGGTTTCTTCATCTTTAATAAAAACCAGTAAACTCTGAGTGTGCGTCCTGTCAATATCAAGTCTAGCTCTTGTTCTGATGCTGTAGTTTCTTCATCAATTTTCATTTTATCATTCGCCTTAGCACAGAGTTTGGTAGATTGAATGGTTGAAATGCTCATCCACTATGTGAACATCACTCCAGATAGGTCCTTCGCCGTAATGAATACCAGATGACAGAAGCAGCCATTGTAGAAAGGACTAACGCAAATGCAACAACAGAATATGATGGAAATACTACCTCCTGAGTTTCCCAATTAATATCAGGCATACCATTCGTTCTCATTTCTTGTAAGAACTCACCAGAAAATGCGTCAACCCATAGCACTCTTAGATTATTCGAAACATTCACTGCAATGACCCAAGATACACGAAGTTGCGGTGATCCGTCAGACGATAGACGGGATTTTACCTCTGTTAGATATAATCTACTACCAAGAATTATTGGGTTTGTATATGAGCGATTATCTAGAGCAATGGATTCTGCATATCCTCGTGATATCATTCCCGATTTGGGAATATCACCAACAACAGTCCAAAGATAACCAAATTGTGTCACCTGCCCAAACGATTCGCTTACTCTGAGAATAATACCTTCGTTATCATATGAGATAGGAATATCGGGGTTGAACCGAGGGCTGCCAACGCAGATGGTTTCTTCAAAATGTTGGAACTCGACGTAGAAATCATCAGAAACATAGGGATATTGTTTTACACCAACATATTTTGCGTTGCTGGGAATTGAGTAATTATTCAATTTGAGAAATTCATATGCGATCTCCTCAGCCTCAGTGTATGAATCAATAGGGGTAGAATTAGAGATTGATATTGAAGCAGAGGAAAGATTCCAACCGATAATTTCTCCAGTTATTGCGTTCACTCTTACACTTGTAAAAAGGAATGGACCATCAATTAATATTGTCCAGATTGGTCGTGTGGAATATTGTTTGTCTACGAGTATACAGAATGAAATTGTTGCATTTTCCCAGACGAATTCGTCAAGATTTGCTCTAAGAAATCTCATAGCAGACTGTATTGCTTGTCTGCGGGGAATAAGAGGTTGATTCCAAAGATTCGAATCGATATGATATGAGGGTTCATAGATTGTCATTTCTTCCATATCAAAAGCAGGATAATCACTACTTTCCACGATATCTAAAAATATAGTTGCATTCATTGATGAATCTGATTGTTGATTCGATATTGTGCTTGTTACAATAAAGCTGGAAATCCCAATTATAATTCCAATTATGATTCCTGATAACACTCTAGTTCTTAGAGATGTATTTTTCAATTACAAATCCTCCGTAAACGATTGTATAGAGTATACATTTAGTATATAATAGACTAACTTTTTCTTGCGACAATGTGGGCTGAGAAAGGTTTTGTTAGAAGACCTAGAACAATTCAGAAAGCAATTGAACGAGAATTGAATAGAGTCAGAAATGAGAAAACAGAAGATTGAAAACTAAGATAGTTT
>JABCSP010000046.1 GCA_018238825.1 Candidatus Thorarchaeota archaeon
GTCCTCAATCTTTGAGTGACCGTAATGCTTGTTCTATTCTCCATCACTTCATTCAGTGCTTTTCTCATGAGAAATTCTGTTTGGGCATCTACGGCACTCACTGAATCGTCCAGAAGCAAAATCTTTGGATCTTGGATGATTGCACGGGCAATAGCTAGCCGCTGCCGTTGTCCACCTGAGAGGGTCATTCCTCTCTCACCAATTATTGTTTCGTATCCCTCTGGAAGTTCAATTATGAATTCGTGAGCTTGAGCACGTTTAGCCGCATCCTCAATTTCTTCCTGAGTCGCTTGACTTCTTCCAAAGGCAATATTGTCGTGTACACTCATTCGAAATAGGAATATGTCTTGCTCAACAAGTCCAACAACATCACGCACAGATTTAGTTGTAATATCACGAAGATTGACACCTCCAACATTGATTGAGCCAGCAGTAGGATCGTATAGACGGAGTAAGAGTTTCAGAATAGTACTTTTTCCACCACCTGGACCACCAATCAAAGCAACACGGGAACCACTAGGTATTGTGATGTTGAAGTCTTTCAAAGCATAATGGTCATTCCCATTCTCTTCTGAGCCGTACTTGAAACTCACATTATCAAAGATAATATCTCCACCCCAGTTCACTTCTGCGACTAAATCGTCAGGTTCAATCAGGGTTTCCTCCCAATTCAAAATGTCTACGATTCTTTGAGCATTCACGTATCCTCCCCTGAGAATTAGAAGGAACCTCGGGAAGTGGAAATTCAATCCTTCAAGAGCAACAAGTAATGCAAGTATAGTTATCATCTCGCCAATATTGAGAACTCCATTGATCACAGCAAAACCAGAATAGAAGAATGCAATCGTTGTCATGGCCACAAGGACTAGAGCCGGAAGATAGAACGCAGCCAATCGTCCTTCTTTAGTTACAGACTGCTCGTATTCTTTGCTAATATCATGGAATTTTTCTTGTTCAACATTTTCTGTACCAAAAGCCCTTACAACTTCAATTCCTTGAAAAACTCCTTGTGTTCTAGCAGTTAGGAGTTCCATGTCTTCAGAGCGCTTTCTTCGAACTGGTTCAACTGCATTTGCATACCTGTATGATAGGATAAGGTAGAGTGGTGTTCCAATGAGCATAATTATTGTGTATACTGGAAGTGAAATTGACTGTCCGAAAAGTGACACAACAATGAAGTTCTGGATAACAGGTCGGAAATCAATCTGAACGAGAACTATAATTGTAATTCCAAATGAGATGAAACCGCCCAATAGATTTCGAATTGCAGGATTCAGAGAGAAGCGAACCCATGTTATATCTTGCATCGCTACTGAGAGAAGTCTCTTACTATCAACCTCGTCATGGAAGGTCATGCTATATTCTTGCAATGCTTCAAAGAAGTCCTGTCGAGCATCTCGTTCCCATCTAAGAGTCACAATCGCCCAAACCCAACCTACAACAAAATACAGCCCCAAGTATAGAAGGGCTAATCCTATGATTATCCAAATGTAGAGAATGAATTGGGGAGTCAGAGATAACGCAGGAGTCAGACCTGAAGGATCCGAGGGGTCTAGAAGTTCATTCACAGCCCAACCAATGATGATTGATGGAATTGTAACAAGAATAGTGGAGATGATGGTTAGAAGTATAGCTCCAGTTGTTACTCCTTTGTATTTGATCAGTCCACTTAACATGTATCCGGCCGCTGTGAAGCGTTTCTTTTCGCGGGTATCTTTAGTCAATCTAAGTTCCTCCAGATTTTAGTATATCAATGATTGAGGAGACCTTCACGTTCATCTCCTCCAGATGTTTTAGTAGTAATTTTCGATCCTTGGTCTTCAAGGTTCCAGAAATGGACTCGAATGCTTCAACCGCATATGTCATCCAATGAATATGAAATCGTACTCTTTCCGACGGGCTAAGGAATTGTTCCCATAATCGAGGGCCCAGTCGGGTCTTATCCCCAACTGTACACTTGTGACGTTTGATAACCCGGTCGATTAATTTTCTTCCATCATCAGTAAGGCGGTAGGTCTTACTTCTACCCTCTATCTTGACAGTTTCAATAAAACCATCTTCTTCAAGAGATGCTAGTAATGGATAGATTGTTCCAGGACTAGGCTGCCATTCGCCACCTGTTCTAT
This sequence comes from Candidatus Thorarchaeota archaeon, assembly GCA_018238825.1. Lineage (GTDB taxonomy): Archaea > Asgardarchaeota > Thorarchaeia > Thorarchaeales > Thorarchaeaceae > SMTZ1-45. Next base: position 2,127 of record JABCSP010000046.1, read on the forward strand.
CACTGAGTTCCTGCATTATCTGAGCCCCAGTCATAGTGTCATCTTTGAGTAAGCGCGGTATGAGGTGACGAAGAAGTCCCCTAGGAACAGATTGCGGCATGGCAAGATGTTCACAATCTTTCTTTGAATCTTCAACCTTCATACAAAATCCCCTTGTTAATATCGAATACGATTATCGGATACGATATCGAATGCGATATAAAGCTTACCTTTGATACCGGAATAGTCGACCTAGGACAAGAGTGATAAGAATTAGAGTAAATTAAGGCTTAAACACGTGAGAGTGACACTACATTGGGAGAAAAGGCAAAGGTCAAAGAAACCGTTCGATTATACACCAAGATTGTCCAATTACCAACCTACCGGCGGATACTAACAATACATGTCATACTTACAACAAGTATATCATTTCTATCTGCAGCAGTCAAGACTCTCACAGCTGTTACAGTAGATTTCTTTGGAACTTGGTTAATGTATCTATTACTTCTAGGCCTTCCAGTATTATTGGGAACCAGTCTTCTCTATCTGATAGGATCATCTGAAGGTTCCCCACTGGACACTAGAAGAACTGCAGGAGCAACCATGTTTGGATTCATCGTATGGTATATCTTGAGCATTATTGGTGTAGCCGTTGATGCAGTTCTAGTCACACAGGGATACGAGATGAAATTCCTAATGCTCGGTGCGGGTATTGCATACTTTATGTTTGCATTCATCGTTCACAGTCTTAGCAATCATTCAATCTTTCGTCATTTTGCTGGAGCACTCACTCCTATGGTGATTTGGTTACTCCTTGAGAATTATCTCCCAATCATAAATCCCGCATTACCAACACTGGGAACTTACTGGTATGTGACTACAATTCTAATCATAGTAATTCCATCTCTCGTAGTACAGTACATCTATCGAGCTGTTAGTGTCCCATTCGAAAGGGATCTCGGAATAAACGGACCAGATGTGCTTCGAGCATTTGGATATGACTTGCTAGCTGATAACCCTGAGCCATTAGAAACAATTCTGACCGAAATTGCAACTTTACAAAGTGTCCCGATGGAGATTTTGTTATTCAAAGAGTCAGATCGTATAGTTGCATGTGGAGTTATCGAATATATCCATCCAGGACCCTTCAGGGACATTGGTAGTAGTGGTCTCCCGTCGGCCATAATGAAACATATTCAGGATAAACATGGAGTTCCTGCATTCGTCCTTCATGGAAGCTGTACCCATCATCAAAATCTCACGACCAAAAAGGACTACCCCAAAGCACTTGATGAGATTGACAGATTGATCAAGGAAACTCAAACCTATCCAACGGTATCAGGTCCTCACTGGACTGAAGGTGACAAATTCAAGACCTGGACTATGTTCGTAGGTTCAGATGTTCTTACAATTAGTACCAGTGCACCAGATTTCACTGATGATATTGGGCTTGAAGTCGGTTATGATACTGCAAATATGATTCGAAAGCAAACACCTGATATTAGAGGGGTTTCGATTGTTGATGCCCATAATTGCATCAATGATGATGCAGTATCAATAATGAAAGGAGATCCCGAAGCTAGTGAATACGTCGGAACTATTTCTGCTGCAGTATTTACTACAATAAATGAGAACAGAAGTAAATTGGAAATGGGAATGTACACAGTGCACCCAGACAATATCACTTGCAAAGAGGGAATCGGTCCCGGAGGCGTATCGGTTGTAATTCTGAAAACTATAGAACAAGAGATGGCGCTGGTATCAGTAGATGGCAACAATGTTAGACCAGGTTTCAGAGAAGAAGTGATTAGCATTCTAAAAACTCAAGGCTTTGATAAAGCTGAGATTACAACCACAGATACTCATGTAGTTAATGCGGTTTCGTCATCCAGTAAGGGATATCCTCCAGTAGGAAGTAACAAACCTGAGGAAACTCTAGAGTACATCGGGATAGCAGCTACAAAAGCAAGAGAGGTAGTCAGACCAGTATCTGCAGGATTGGGCTTTGGAAAGGTCGAAGATATCAGAACTTTTGGTGAGAAAGGTTTTGATACACTTACTCAAAATGTTGCAGAAGCAGCGGGAGTCGCAAAAAGAGTTGGTCTTCGCTTAGGTGGTCTCGCATTTCTTACATTAACTTTGATATCATTTCTAATCTAGACGTCGAGGTGAACTTGATGAGTAAAAAAAGAATCTTTGTTGGAATTACAGGAGCTAGTGGAGCAATCTATGGGGTTCGACTCATTAAGGCATTGAAATCACAAGGACATGAGGTTCATCTAGTTATCAGTAAATGGGGTGCTGAAACATTGACCTATGAAATGGATTTGGATGTTAAAGCACTAATTACGAAGGTCGATAAGGTCTATGATGAGAATGATCAGACTGCGGGTCCTGCAAGTGGTTCATTTCATTTAGATGCAATCGTTATTATCCCCTGCTCAATGAAGACATTAGCTGGTATTGCACATGGGTATGCAGACAATCTCATTACAAGAGCTGCAGACTGTGCCCTGAAAGAACGTCGAAAACTCGTTTTAGTTCCAAGAGAGAGCCCTCTCAATCTGATTCACATTCGCAATATGGAAACTGTGACACAGGCCGGAGCAATCGTAATTCCTGCTAGCCCAGCATTCTGGCATAAACCCAAAACTATTGAAGATCTTGTTGACTCAATTGTTGATAGAGTCCTCTCACACATCAGTTCCTCAAGAGATTCAGCTGCAATATGGTCTGGAGAAGAGTAGTTACTCAACCGAAATGTAGCGGAGTGCCACAGTGTTCGCATTCAATAGTTTCTCCGGGTAATGCACGTTTTGCCAAACCAGCATTGCATTGTGGACAAGAGATTTTCTGTGGTGCTGTGTCGTCGGACTTTGTTTGAATCCGAAGAAGTACTTCTCGTAGATTCTCACGCATTTCAGCCAACATTACTTCTAGTTTCTTCTCATTATTGCTTGCAACTGTGATCCGAAGAGAGAGATTTTCCTTTGAGGCCGAACCAATAACCACGAACTCGTCACCGTCGAGAGCCTTCCCGTAATACCAGGCTTCTATACCAGTCTTAGGATTAGACTTTTCGTCAACATAGAGAACGCTATGCTGTTCTATTACATTCTTGACAATATCTAGCATTTCACTAGCATCTGCTTTAGCATCCATTTGGTACTCACATGCACGCTTGGTCTGGAGAGTCTTATCCGCCAGAATTTCAAGATCACGTAATCTCTTGGTCTTCAGAAACGCGTCACGTACAACCTCCTTATGTTCAGAAGGGATTGCAATATTGGTGTCTTGGTGTTGGTCACAGAAAAGGAAGACCTCAGTCTTTCCTTCATCATTATCATCGATTCTTACAAGGCTTCTACTTTGGTGGCATTTATGGCATTCAAAGAGTTGCATATAGATACGTGAGAGTGATTTATGATCCGCAGAGCGAGAGAGATATCTCTCACTACCATGCCCATTACGACACTCAACCTTCAATTCAATGATTTTATCTTTTACTTTTGTATCCATAATTGTGACTAATGCCTGACATTTTTCGCAAGTAAGACTCTTTTCGATATCATCAATCCTATCGATTTGAGGTTCCCGCTCTTCAAGATGTTTGAAGATATCCCCCGTAATTCCTTTCTTCATATCCTTATGAATTAAACAGACTAGTTCAAGTTCAACAGTAGTGCCACTGACCTTGGTGCTTACAATCTCTGTAAGCAAGTCACATTGGTTGCATTTCAGGACCCCAGATATAATCGCATCAATTGCTTCTTCATCAAGCTCAGTTGGTTGTATCATCTCACGAGTGTGCCCATTATTGCAACTACATTTTAGCTTGTATTTATCATTGTCAATCGTAATATTGCGAATTGAGAGACTACTTGAACACTCAGTGCATTTGAGCATGGATCGTACGATAGAACCTTCTGAAACTGCATCTGCTATTTTTTCTATCATCCATGCATGCTTAGCAGGCAGCTCCTTTCGGGTCTTGCCGTGTGCTGGACAGGATACCTGAATTCTAGCCTTGTCACCCTTTACCGAAGTGTCCAACAATTTGCATGGAAGACCGCATTGTTCACAGTAGATGATTCTTTTGAAAATAATCTTCAGTATTGCAGAGTCTGCATCGATTGGAACATAGCGTAGTTCCTTATGCCCACTCGGACAGCGACACTTGAATATCATTATTCCCTTTTTCTCTTCAGCACATTGTACAGAGAATATTTGCCCACATTTTGAACAACTGAGTGAGTCTAGAATAGACTTTGCACTATTTATCGCTGCCAATACACTGGTAACAGATGTGTGATAATATGAAGGAATACGTTTCAGTTTTACACCATGAATTGGACAGAGAAATGTGTATTCTACTTCCTTTCGACCTATATCAGAATGAATGAGGGCCATAGTTGAACCGCAATCAGTACAGGTAAAGAGACCCTTGAATATCGCAGGAGCCATGCTATCAGCCTGATATCTTGAAATATCCCTCTTAGCTTTATGCCCCTTCAAACATTGGCAATACACACGAAGCGTACTTCCACGCATCTCACTTCCTAGTACATAGAATGGTTCCTTACACTTCTTGCAAACGAACACATCAATCCTCTACCTTGGCACGCGGCGAACAAGTAGTACAGTATTCACCCACCTTCCTTATGGGTATTACCGTTACGAATATCAAGTCCAATGCACAAGAGATGCATCAATTGATGACCAATAAAACTGTTTCAAATCCAATGAATTAATAATCCAGTGTAATTTATTCCGATTATCAATCTTAGTGAATTTACAAGTGAGGTCATAAATTGATAGGAGAGTAGGAGTTGAGCGAGAATAATCAAACGCTTTTAGAACAGATTCGTGAGAGGATTACCAATCAGAGTTATATCAAGAGCCTGATTGATATTACTAAGAATAAACAGAACTATTTGGTACTAATCGTCTGCATTGCAGTTATACTAATTGCAAAGTCATTGGTAGTCAGTATGGCCATATATATGTGTGAAGAAGATATGGTCGTTTTCACAGGGATGGTTCCCGATGTAGATGATATTGTTTTAGCATTGGGACATCAGTGGGACTCTAATCATTTTGTGAATATAGCAACTAATTGGTACCCATCAGGTGTCGAGAATGATATTGTGTTCGCATTTGCCCCTCTATATCCCTATATGATTTCTGTAGTATCAAATTATGTTGAGAACTACTATATGGCTGGATTAATTGTTTCCAATGTATTCTATTTCATGTCACTAATAGCATTCTATTTCGTGGCGCGCCAGTATATGAATCAGACTTCTTCATATTTGGCAACAACATTTTTTGCAACATTTCCACCTTATCTTGTATATGGAACAGTGGCATATACAGAACCTGTGGCATTGTTCTTTGCAATCACATCATGGTTCTTTTTTAAAAGAGAGAATTATCATATTGCATCTTTATTGATAACACTGGCAATATTTACAAGATATGTATTTGTGATGGTTGTACCTGTATACGGGTTGATCATACTCTCAAGGAGCATTCGTAAATATAAAAGTCATGAACCAGCAAGAAATCTTATAGATTTTAGAATTCTATGGCTCTTAATTCCAACTATATCTACAATTCTGTTGTTCAAATACTTTGAATCACTGACTGGAAACTTCTTTGTAGCTTTTGATAGTCATGTGTTCTTTGCAGACTCCATGAAAACACCGATTGATCAGTTCGATTGGTTCTTCACAGGATTTTATACTGAACTGAATAATCTAAATCCAATAAGACTTCTTTTGGAACGATATGTATTCACAATTCCATTCGCTATTCTAATCATATCACTGTTCAGGGATAAGAAGGAACTAGGTATATACGGTATTGCATTGATGTGGCTCACAATGAGTATGGTGGGTATATCTGGTATTGCGGCCCCTAGAGTAATGTTATCGTCATGGGTCGCCCTATTGGCTCTTGGAGAGAATACTTCACCTTCAATATATGCAGTTGCAATAGGGTTATCTATTGTTTCTGGGCTGTGGATTATGTTCCGATTCCTGACGGGATTCTATGCCTAGGATAGACATTATTGCAAATAGAGTGCAATGGTGAGTGTATGTGTACAGTATTTGCAGCGGATGGGAAGACGTCTTCCAATTTCCTCAACCTGTTCAGGTTCAAGAGGTGCCCCACATCGCAGACAGACCCATGAGTCCATTGTGTCTGCTAATTCGTCAATTGTAGTTGGTAGCATAGAAACATCTTCACCAAGAGCTTCAACCACGATAGTGGAATGTCGTCCATTCTCAGGGCCTGTAATCATTAAAATCACAGCAATCTTGTTCTTTGTGTATTTGCCCTCAGCGTACCCACGAATCGTACCTATGAACTCCCCAGCAACAATGTGTTCTTCAGTATCCACAACATGGAAGTTCTTTGTTGGAAGGATCTTCTCAGCTTTTGTAAACAGAACTTGAGGATTCCAATCAAGGCTCTGCTCCTGCTGCGTCTTCTGTAAACCTGAAAGTAATAGATCAAAGTCCTTGGAGGTTTTCTTTGATGGAAGTAGAAGGTCACAAACAGATCGAATCAGGTAAGGTTCTACACTTATGGTATGAAGTTGGTCTAGGAAGTCAATGTATGATACGGTTGCGACGACCTTACCTTGGACACAGTCCTTACTTGGATAGAATGTGAATTGTGGACTACGGAACCCACCGACCTCAATCCGAGATATTGATTTTACATTCTCGCCCGCGAGTTCCAAACAATCAATCGGATAGGCCACAATGCTAACAGTTACGTTTGTTATCACATAACCACTGTTATTGGCAACTTTAACCTTGTAGTCAAACTTACCTCCAACAATCTCACATCCACGCATTACCTTAACTCCGGATTCTGAAGAGATGATAGGTTCAACTGCGACTTCGAGAGTAACTGGAGGTTCAGGTTCTGAAGCCTCAACAGGAGGCTTACTCTTGTCAGCCTCAATCTCTTCATAGGCAAGCTGCATGGCTTTTGCATGATCAGGAGGAATGTCAAAGACAAATTTCCCATGAATTGGACACAATTGAACAACTCTATCTTCTCGGGCTCCAGGTTCAACATAAACAAGATCAAGTTGCTCGTAGCACTCAGGACACTGATAGAATCTTTTGTAAAGGTCTACAAGGGTTTCTGAATCAAGACCAGGTTTGAATAATCTCTTACTACGATGACCATTCCTACACTCGACATCAAACTCGACTAGTCCTCTTCGTTCCTCTACATCTCGAAGAGTAAGAGGCATATTGCATTTTTCACAATTCAGACTTCGCACAATTGAAGGTAATCTGTCAAGCTTTTCTTCATAATCTGAAATTAGATTAAAAATTGAAGGAGGTACTTCGCGTTGCATGACTCCATGAATAGGACACACAATCTGAAAATTCACTTTCTTGCTGCTCTTTCGCTTACTCAAGATGTGCGTCAAGTGACCGCATTCGTCGCAAGTCAGCATCGCCCTTGTTATTCTCTCTGCAATAGGTTCTGTCCAGGATAATGGAAGGATCCTTTCAGTGGTGTACTTTTTTCCAGGACATATACACTTGAGTCGATACCCGGACTTGTCATCTTCAATCGAACGAATTGCTAGTGATTGACGACATTCTCGAGATGTCAATGTAGCTCGTAGTACAGCATCCTCAGGTATCTCTGAAACAGCTTCTCGAAGGGGATCTAGAAATGCATAAGGAATATCTTTCTTTGAAACTCCATGGACCGGACACGAAGAGTGAACCCTCGCGGTATTTCCACGTGTTTCTACATTCGCAATGTGACCAGGTAGACCACATTTGTCGCAATGGACAACACGTTGCAGAATTCGTTTTAATAATGATGATTCAAGAGACTCAGGTAGAAATCGATGAGCTCTGTGGCCATTTGCACAGCGAGTGTCAAGTTCAATTATCCCTCCACGTTGCTCCATCTCACTCACTGCATAAATGAGACCACATTGAGGACATCTGAATGAATCAATAATTGACCTCGGGCTATCAACCTCCGCAGCTGCAAGCTCAATAGTAGACAGGAAGGCTTTAGGAAAATCACGTTTCTGAACACTATGCTTTGGACAGAGAAACAAGCCCTCAATCTTTGAACCTTGAAGACGGGTTCCTACAAGAGACATATTTGAACCACATTCAAGACAGACGAACAACTTTTTGAAGATCTCAGATCCCATCTCTTTGATATGGTGGTCTGATACCCTTCTAGCACTCTTGTGACCATTGAGACATTGAGTTTCAAGTGTGAGGATTCGGTCCTTCATCTCCGCATTGCGGATGTATAGAGGTTCGCGACATTTCTTGCATGAGAACACAGTTTAACACCTAAGGTGAAAGTCGATAGTAGTTGATATCTATAGAAGCGAAGCTTTAGTTCTTAAGCAAATCTTAGACAAGTATCTCGAATATCTTCATTTTATGGTCCAGATTCTTCTTCAGTTGTATCAGTATCGTCTTTCGAAGATTCTTCAGCCGTGATATCCTCAATTTTTTCTTTGTTCATCTTGGATTCAACAAGCTTCTGCAGGTGCGTAATAACTGGAAGTTCACCTCGCTGGAGAGCAAGAGGGATCGCAAAATAGACAACTGCTACACCACCTATTACGATGAGTGCAGGACCAATGAATGGAACAAAGAATATGAAATATCCTACAATCTGCAGCAATGCTCCAAGAAGTAGTCCTGGCCAAGCAAGTGCAACTGGTCTGCTAAGTGATGTTAATGCAGCTGAAAAACAAACAAGAACAAATCCAGTGGTAAGAAATATACCTCCAAAAAATAGTATGTAATATCCCAGATACCAGATAATTGCGCCAGCTAAAATCATCAAGAAATTCGGGTCTGATGCAATTTCATTAAGAGCTTTCTTAGGTTCAACAATCATGGCGTTCACCAGTACAGATTCATTGACTTAAAATGTATTAATCATTACGAATGAGTGATAGGTGAACCAGATCAGATACTTCCC
>JABCSP010000401.1 GCA_018238825.1 Candidatus Thorarchaeota archaeon
GATGTTTGGTGGAGCAATAAAACTGAGCACAAGATATGCCAGAGTATATGATGTGAAGAACATCGCAACAAAGGCATAGCGAGGTAGAAATCTTCCTCGAAATCCGATGAAGTTTTGGAGCACACCAACCTTAACAATCTGCTTCACTTTGTAAGTATTATCTGATAGTTGTTCAACTAGATCTAACGAAACTAATTTTGTCAAGTGATGGCTAGCTACGGATGGACTGGACATATTCAATGCCCGTTGGACCTCTCTCACTCCAACTGATTCATTATGGGTTAACATATGCCAGTAAACACGCAAAGTATTCCCTCGTAGATCTGGTTCAATAGTCATTTCAATCGGAGATTCTCCCATTTTATACTCCATCCATGCGAACTTGACAGACTACAGTTTAATCTTTTATCACCTAAGCATTTTGTTTTTCTCAAAATTGACAATAGAGCTGTTCTATTCTCTGAACGTGGTGTTCTATTCCATGGTACTAAGTACAATTGATGCATGTATCCTCTTATGTTTCTAGCAATTGTCAGAGCTATTGATAGTGATACTAAACGCAAAATGATGGCTGGTGGTGTTGTTTCAGCAATACTGGCTGTGAGTCTTGTGACAACTCTTGGCTTTCTTGGAGGAGCTTTTTGGAATCCATCCGGTGGAGGTCTCAATATCCCCGTATATACCATCAATAATACTGTAGCAGGTGATTTTGCAGACTTTGTGCCTTATGAAGAATCTTTCACACCTAATGCTCCGGATTATACTGTTTATTCAGGATTATCAAATATCGTAAATTTGGCATCTTTTCCAACAATCCCTGCTGATGTACAATCGATGATTGCGACTAACGGTTTTGCTGTCATTACACAGAATGAGTTCAAACAGATTCATGAGATACTACAACATAATGATGACAACTTTATTCCAAGTTTTGTTTCATCGGATGCTGTACTCCATGCATACCATGTCCTCTACGATTTAGCTTTACGGGAGGTCGAGGTCTATTCCTTCTGGGATCTACTTGGCAATCTGACTGAATCAATGCTGGATTATTCCTTTGACCAATATGCGGTTGCACCTGAAGGTAGGTGGAAGGATGCTGCGTTAAGGAATTTGATTTTCTTTACAGTTGCTTTGAGTCTTATCGACAATGAAACAGTCATTCCAGTTGATTTTCCAGCTGAGGTTGAAACAGCAGTAAACGAGGTCTTGGAACTTATTGATAATCATAATATTATGACAGATGCATGGTTTATGGGCTATGAGGAAGATTTCACTCAATATGTTCCACGTGGTCATTACACAAGAAGCGCCCTCCTTGGCCAATATTTCAAAGCTATGATGTGGTATGGACGGATTTCGTTCAGTCTGCAACCAGAAAAACCTCCAATTCCAAATGAGAAAGGCATGAATAATACAGCTCAGGGTATACTAATGTCACTGGCTCTGACGGAAGTAGTAACTGGACTCTCAGGTTCACCATCTGGGCTTGTAGTCTGGGATGCTATCTATGAACCCACCGCATTCTTTGTTGGTTCAGCAGATGACCTCGTTCCTGCAGAATATCTCGGATTGATTCAGAGTATCTACGGAAGTCAAGTAAACATTTCTGATTTAGATGACGAGTTATTGCTTGAACAATTTATCGACGAGGCACTTAAACTCAGAGAGCCATTGATACTTGGCCAACCATTAGATGATACAGAGAATCTAAACCAGACTAAAGGTCTTCGATTCATGGGTCAAAGATTTATTCCGGATAGCTATATTCTTGGACAGCTTGTCTACAAGAATGTTGGAACACTTGCAAATCCTCGATTGATGCCTATGGGATTAGATGTTATGGCAGCTTTCGGATCCGAACGTGCTTGGGAACTGCTTGATGATGAGAAGGATTACCTAAATTATGTGTCACAGATGGAGATGTTATGGGATAGCATAGGAAATATGACAACAGATGAATGGACACACAACCTATACTATCTATGGATCTATTCTCTCCTTCCTCTACTATCTGATCCTGGCGATGGTTATCCTTACTTCATGCAGAGTGAAGCATGGGTTGACAAACAGCTATCAACAGCTCTTGCATCGTGGGCTGAATTAAGACATGACACTATCCTCTATGCAAAACAGTCGTACACTTTTGGAGCAACTTCTGTACCTGATCTTGTCAGGGGTTATGTTGAACCTGTTCCAGCATTATATGCTCGTTTAGCATCACTCTGCAACATGATGACTACCGGTCTGGAATCAAGAACATTACTTTCGACATTGATAGAGAGTAAACTCGAGAGTTTGCAGACTTACCTCCTAGATCTTCAAACTATTTCCATCAAGGAGCTTGAAGGTGTTGCTTTGACAGATGCGGAATACAGGCTAATTGAGAATAGTGGTCAGACACTAGGTGATATAGTTGCAATGCCTGATGACGATAACCTCACTTCTGATGCTGATGATGATATGGCGGTCATTGCTGATGTTCATACTGATCCGAATGTAGGAGAAGTTCTTGAGGAAGCTGTTGGGAGACCAGCAGTTATTCTTGTTGCAGTGTTAGTTAATGGTGAATTAATTCTGACGCAAGGCGGTGTTATGACATATTATGAGTTCACCTGGCCAATGGATGATCGTCTAACTGATGAAGCCTGGCAAGAGATGCTTGATCAAGGAACCGAACCC
>JABCSP010000402.1 GCA_018238825.1 Candidatus Thorarchaeota archaeon
ATATAAATGATATGTTGAATTTAACCAAAGAGCAAATAGAAGAGAACAAGAAGAGAGTTAGGGATAGACTTGACAGAAGGAATGTCAAAAGTGTTGAAATTCCTGAAAAAAAAGAGCCAGAGGTTAAAAAAGATGTTCATATTTATATTGATGGAATACCCCAAGATTGGAAGAATGACCAGTTTGAAAAGAATATCAAGGATATTGTTAGAAAGACTCTTCATCAAAGAAACTTTCTTTATAGAAAACGGATAGGGAGTGGCGGAGGATATTATGTTTACAATATTGAACTCAATAATCATGGAATCGAAAATGCACTTCAAAAGGAGATTCCACGACTTATAGAAATACGGCAGTCATATTTTGCTGTAGCTGAATCCATGCTCACAAAGTCTAGTCATTCATTGTTGGATGATTCTTCTGGATCTTCCTTATCTAGCCTCATTGTTAATCCAATGGATTCGATTTCAGACAATATCCAGATTGAGATGTGCAAAACGCTTCATTTTGCTATATCTAAAATTCTTCTTGAAAAGAGTAATTCAAAATCAATTACAGCAATGACTGCAAACGAAATACTCAATGAAGCCAAGACGTTTGAATCTAGTACTTATCCCCAGTTTCGCAAGTATTTCATTTCTGAATGGTCTACTAAATACCCTGAGATCCAAAAACAAGAACTGACAAAAACATGGATGAAATCCGCGTCCGATGTGTTTGATGATGCCATGGATGCATTTGTAAAAACACCAAAATTTTCCCCTGAGTTAGAAGGATTTATGGATCTATCCTTTGCATATCTTGATAGACAATCTTCAGGGTTAGCTTCATGGGAGCGAGCATTAGGGGATAGTCCAAGTACGAAACATGATAATTACATATTACGAGCATCGAATTTTGAAATATCTTGGTTAACGTCGATTATGCTCAGTGCATGGTTTATTGATGATTATCATCCAAGTACACCAAAATTCCTATCTGAAAATGAGGGCCAAATATTATCGTCCGAAGATGCTTGGCGAATTGTTAAACGTAGGATTGGACGATATTTAAGATGGAAGTGGAATCACTGGTCTGATTTGGATAGGGATACAGATTCTCGGGGATTGCTTGAATTCAACCCTCCGAATAAACTGAATGCAATTGGTGCTTTCAACAAAACACTTCTGGAATCAGAAAGAGACAGTGATCTCTTCAGTACAACAAGTAGACAATCATTTTCAGAAGTAGCAAATAACGAGAGTGAATGTCTTGCTTTCTTTCAAAGAGCTTGTTCAGGGCATAGAACTCTGAAGAAGGAAGTCTTAATCCCATTTCAAGAGAAACAAGCAACTGTTGATGAAAGTGTAACTAATTGGTGGCATTTTAGTAATCAGAAGGCTGATAGCTATATTTCCTATTCAGTTATGAAGCATCTCCAAGAAGGATACCACCAATTCGTTGTCCTCTACATCCCAAATCAAGGTGTTTGGATTCGTGGTGCAAAAGATAGTAATAATTGGGAATTACTGAGTAACATGGGTATAGGACAAGGGAAAGGCAATAGACGTGGAGAGGTTGGTCAAACTGAAACATGGTCATCATTTAGAAGAACTGCTCCTGTTGGACTTCCTCGTACTTGGTGCTTTTCATCCAAGGATGATGGAACATTAGATATCAAGTATTTATCAATGGAATATGATTTCGCAAAATCTCTATTTGTTTCAACTGACAAGAGAGATGCTCAATCTATGAATCAAGATAAGAATAAACAAAAAGCGATTGATGTTATCTTTGCTGCTGATAGAAAGGAAGATTCCCCCACACTTGGGGAATTTATTCTTGTATCCCCTGACTCTCTTGCCTTATCGGTTCTAGATGATCTACAACGAATAGATAAAGGTCAAACTCCACTGATTTGGGAAAATAGAATTCACGATATGGCACAAGCTGGATACCCTAACATGACCCAGACAATTCTGAATCAACCCCCTAGCTTCACCGATATGCTGAGTTTCATGCAAGAAGTTTTGTATAAACAAGCGTATAATATCACAGATGCTGAACCAATATTAGGATGTTTCAGTGAAGTAGGCTTACCAGAAAGTCTAGATGTGGAATCTATTATCTCTCTTCGTCAAACAGACCTCATAAAATATGATATTGCAAGAATCATAAAGTCACTTCAACCCAAATTAACCCTAGAAGGAAACTACGAAAACATCAACGAAGCTATAAGAGAAGTGTCCCGTGTACAGGTTCTTTTACTTGAACGTAAATCTAGGGAATTTCTAGAATCTGTGCCTAATTCTTCCTCAATGAATGCTATTGATCTTCTAACTGTAAAAACGGGATTTCTCAGAGCGAATAATTTCCTTTTCCCGTTACGAGGTGAAATAGCTAGTACAATTGAAAAATATCGCACTGGAAACAAAACATTGAGAACTGGCAGTAGAACATACCAAAGCAAGCTTTGGATTAAGCGGGCTTTAGAAGCAAAAAAACGTAATGATACCGGACAGCTACTTGAAGGATTAATTGAATACAAACTTGATGAGATACCCAGATACTTTGAATGTACAATTATTGCTAATGGTTTATCCAATTTCACGAATGGGAAATGGGAGAAAGTAGAGTACTTGGAGAAGGTTAAAGCTCAAGAATCACTGATGCTCTTCTCAATA
>JABCSP010000047.1 GCA_018238825.1 Candidatus Thorarchaeota archaeon
AGAGGACCTAGAGAAGCTACCAGGAGCCACTGTATTTCATGGGGATATTGACGCTGTGCAACAGTTGTTCATAACAAAGGGCATGTTTGCTTTTGGAAATGTCGAGTTTGACTTGAATGGAGATGAGATTGTCAACATCAGATGTCTTGATGACCGTGACAATCCCGAATACGATATTCCAGAGTTCGAACAGATGGACTTTGAGGTGCTTATCGATACAGACCGGATATTCCCAGACATGGAAGATAGGATACATCACATTGAGGTCTATCATAGAGAGAGAATAATCCGTATCGAAGAAGAGGACGAGGGAGAGATTCTCAGGCGCTTTCAAGAAACCATCAACAAAATAGACCCCGATGTGATAGTCAGTAGAGGTGGAGATGAGAGCCTCTTCAGGTACCTCAGTATACGCGCAAAAGTAAATGGAATGGATTTGATTCTTTCACGTGATGGAAAACCCCTAAGGGTCACACAGGGAGCTCCACAATCATTTTGGCAATACAATCGAATCATATACAGGTCAGGAACTCAGGTCGTTTTGAACGGGAGAATCCATATCGACAGAGGAAAGACTGGCATGCATTTCTATTCCCCGGTGGGACTAGAAGGGGTTGCAGAAAGCTGCCGGCTCGCCCTCGGAAGACCACAGAGAGTTTCCCGAATGACAATTGGTGCAGTGAATGCTGCGGTTCAGTTCTACAACGCCTTCAAGATGGACATACTTATTCCACCAGTAAAGAAGAATCCAGAGTTCCTCAAGTCAATCAATGAACTAGCAGCCATAGATCGAGGTGGTCTGATACTTCAGCCAAAACCAGACATCTACGAGAATATTGCAGAATGTGATTTCTCGTCAATGTACCCAACACTCATGGTCACTAGAAACATCAGTCCTGAAACTATCTGTACTAGAACAGACTGCCCCTATGATGAGAAATACTGCATACCTGTTCCCGAACTCAGCTTCAAAATATGTACTCGCAAGAGGGGGATAGTATCAAAGTCCTTGGAGATGTTGGTCAATAGACGAATGGGCTTCAAGAAACTAGTAGAAGAGGGAAACAATGTAAAAAAGTATGAGTTCATCCAGAATACTCTGAAGGGAGTACTGGTTTCCTGTTTCGGATATCTTGGCTTCAAGAATGCCAAGTTTGGAAGAGTAGAGGCACATACCGCAGTCACAGCTCTCGCCAGAGAGGTCTTACTCAAAACTCAGGACATCGGAGAAGAGATGGGGTTTGAGATGATTCATGGAATCGTAGACTCGGTATGGCTGAAATCAGAGGAAGATATCTGTCATGAAAACATTGTTGAATTCTGTAGACGGGTCACCGAAGAAGTTGACATCTCAATGGCACCCAAGGGCGTTTACAAATGGATGGTCATTCCATCATCGCGGCTTCATCCATCTATTGCCCCTCTGAATCGATACTATGGGGTATATAGAAATGGCAGCATCAAGACTCGTGGAATCGAAACTCGACGCAGAGATACCTGTCTCTATGTCGGAGACTGTCAAATATCAATGATCAAGACTCTTGCGCGTGCAAATGATAAGGCAGGTTTCCTAGAGCGAATACCCGATGCTTATGCAGTCTGTCAGAGTTACATCAATCGACTCCATGACGATGATGTTGACCTCCGAGACCTCATTCTGAACACAACCTTGACGAGAGAGCCTAATGAGTATCGTGCCACATCTAGAGCTGCCGTTGTAGCTCAACAACTTGTCAAGGCCGGACGGGATCTTCATGCAGGTCAAAAGGTTAGGTACGTCATGATTGATGCGGGAGCAGAGAATCCATTTCGTAGGGTAAAAGCACTTGAATTAATTGACAACTCCACTAGATACGACCCAAAGGCGTATGAGGAACTCTGCAAACGAGCCTTTGAAAATCTAATACCAGCTCAGTATCTTAATCCATTAATATACAATGATTCAGACCAATTGCTACTGACTACTCATTGATTGCATGTGCTTGCATTGCAACCCTTGGTTTGAGTTCTCGAATTGGAATGCCAGTTTCGCGGGACACTCGAATCAGATCATCCGATTCCGGTTTGATACTGACTATACTCCCATCAGTTGAGCGTGAAACCTTTACTCGGACCATATACTCCTTTTCATCAATTTCAAGAGAACAGACTAGAGTTTCACGAGTTGCCTTCAATCGTTCCCAAGTATTGTAGCGGATACCAATTGTTCCCAGTTGGCGAATCAGAATCTCTGCGATAGTCTTCAACCCAGTCTTGGGAGCAATGACTTTTACTACATGACAGGGTCGATTCTTCTTTCCAATCGCGGGAATGATGACAATATCATAGGCTAGACCTTCTTCGAGTAAGGTTTCGAATAGTGAACCAAGAGTTTCACCATCAACATCATCAACATTAGTTTCAATTACAACTACTTCGTCGGCATTCCACTCATCGAGCACAATTGTTCGCTCCGCGGTCTTTGCTTTAGCAACTTTAGCTGGTGTTCCCTTGGCGTTCTGCTCAGTCTTAGGTTCTTTCTTCTTTGTTTCTTTTGTGGGAGGTTTCTTTGGTTCTGTTCCCTCTGGAACAACAACTTCGCCCACAACTATCTTCATCATATTTGGAATCTTTCCAAGGTCTCTCGTTCCAAATCCTATTCCTTGATTCTGAACTACAAAATTATCTATTGATTCAACATACTCTGACGCAAGAACAGCTAATAGAGCTGCACCTGTTGGAGTAAGTACTTCAGTTTCAGCAGATCCGTTGTGAAATTTCATATCATGAACTACGAGAATCTCAGCTACCGCAGGTACTGGTACTTCAAGATCGCCATGCTCACATGAAATGATTCCACTTCCCGTAGCTATATGCGTAGCAACAATCTTAGTATCTTCGAGCAAGCCAGCTCGTTCCAGAAGATATGCTGTACCAACGATATCAAGAACAGTATCGATGCTACCTGTTTCATGAAGATGTAGTTCTTCGATTGGTTGGTTGTGAGCTCTACTCTCAGCCTGAAGTATCACGGTCATTGTATCCTTAACGAAAGTTTTTGCCTTTGGTGATAGCTCAACTTCTTCAGCAACTGCTTGAAGAACATCCATCATAGAATGAGGATTGAACCGTATTGTAGGATTTCGAGTTATCTGAAGAACACGACCAGTGTTTCCAGAATGTTCCTTTGAACCGATAGCCAATCTAAATGAAGGGTCATATATCAGCATACTTGCAGCAACAGGTAGAAGAACATCTGGCTCTCCGATGAGATCGGTTAAGGCAGATAGGAACATATCTCCAGCTGCGCCCGCTGTTGCCACATCGATTAATACTTGTTTCTTTGCCAAGTTCATTACTTCTCCAGCCGATAGTCCACCGAGTGTTCTTTTTCTTCATTATTGCCCTTTTCTTTCTTTCTTTGACGGAACAAAACAGCAATGATGGTTTGTCACTATCATTCAGTATGCATCTTCTCAAATAAAACCGTCAAATAGTTCATCATCTTTTTCGCCACTGGTCAAAAATAGCCATGTACATACATTCCTTTGGAGACATCCACATCTCTGATGAGTCAAATGATTGATCAACAAATTCAACGGGTGCATCTCGAATCAATGCAATTGGAACGGATTCATCAGATTCACCCATGACTGCGGTACAAGCTGATGCAAGATTATCTGCGATGGCTCTTCGAGTTATTCTCATCTCGTTTCCAAAGAGATCATGTCGTCCCCTATCATCAGCAACAGGTCGGAAACCTGCAACACCCATTGCCATTCCGATATTACCCAGTCTCAGAGGTTGGGTTCTGCTATCAATCACCATAACTCCAATAGTTTTCCCAGTTCTTTTCTTGATTTCAGTCCGTATTCTGTCTGCACTAGCACGAGAATCAATAGGTAAGAGAGAAGCATGTCCTGGAGGTATGTTAGATTTGTCAACACCCGCATTAGCCATCAATGTATTGTTCTTGATTGTGAGTACAACACGTGGAATTCCTCCAAGAATCTCATCTGCTTCTTGGATTATCAGTTCTGCAACTTCAGGGAGTATATCATAGCTTTCACCTAGCTTTTTAGCTTCGTCCGAAACCTGAACGTCAGAGAGTTTTACAACACGTCCCTCAGTTGTTCCCAAGGGGGTCTCTGCAACCGTGATAATATCATTGTCCAATAATGAAAGGCCAGATGCATCTATGCCTTCCAATAAAATATCCACAAACTTATCCTCTGGAAGTATAATTCGTGTTTTAATAGGAAAGACTTGCATATTTGAAACCTGAACCAAGAGAAGTGTGTATCAAGATATAAGCTTCTTCTTCTTCTTTTGTAATTTCATTCGCTCAGCCATAATGCATGGGTCACCCTTTCTGCCAGCAAGGCAAAACTTCGGAATCCCCAGCGAGTTCATACATCTTGCGGATACAGCTGCGCCCATTGCCAGACCATCTTCAACAAATACAAGTTGATGCGTCTTCGTCCACAAGTCTCCAGAGTTGAGTTTCAGTTCTTTAGCAATGAAATCTGGTTTCTGGCCTGTAGTAATAGCACGACCTGTCAAACCCAACGAGGTCTCCTCAAGAATCAAGTTCGCAGTATCAGCTACGGTGAGGATTCTCTGTACAATTCCGGTCTGGACCTTATCAATGAGAGCGAGTATATAATTAACATCTACTTCTTCAATAATCTTTGATCCAAATTCTTCTAATTTCTTGATATCAGCGTCCACACCTATTAAAAAAACATTAGATTCCTCAGCTGCAGCAGGATTAACTGGGACAGTGCCAAAACGAGAAACTGATTTTGGAACTCGTTCTACTGTAATTAGATTATGCACTTGTTCAACCCATTGAGCATCAACACTGACATTACGTGATTTACTCGATCGAGCTATATCAAGCACACAACCCGTTCCAGACTGAACTAATCCCGAACCACGAATAATAGCATCAGGTATTGCCCCAGCAAGTCCAGCGAAGGACCCGATGGTTTTTGCATATGGAAAGCCCATATTTGTGATTCGTCCTGCAAGTGTAGTTCCAAAATCAAGGGTCATTACTGGATTACGAAAATCTATGGTGGTTGTACCTTTGACTGCACCTTTGATACCCGCGGTAACGAGTTCACCCTCCATCTCATTGGCGACAATTTCAGTATTTGATGGAGGTAGGCATGATGCAATAGACCCATCGAAATAGACTTTATGAAGCCAAGTGAATTCGCGCAAACTAGGTGGAAGGTTTTCAGGAAACATTGCAGGAGTCATCTTTCGTGGGGGGATTCCTGCACGTAGACAACCGTCAGCTAGAGCCTTAACTATTGAACCGACTTCCTCTGGACTTGCAAACCCTGCAGTAACTCCGGTGGAACGTACGACAAAATGAAGATCTTTCTCCAAATCAATTTTTGATTTTAGTACGACAGAGGAGAGAATGCTAGAAACCAGCTCAGTCACAGAATCTTGAGTGAGAGGAACCCCAAAGACGGTCTCACCAAATATCTCTTCATTTGGGAGAGGAAGTCTCACATCTCGGGTCATTCGAACTTCTTTCTCAATCTCAAATATCTCAGCAGTCTTAAGATTGGTAGTTACGAGAATAGCCTTCGTAGTAGTGTTACCAAGCTCAACTGATGCGACTGTGAAAAAAGGACCCATACGAAGTGAGGAAACTCCAATCGATTTTGGTCTCAAGACTCGCTGCAAAGTTATCCCGCCTATCATAAGAGCTTCTTGAACGGATGATCATTTCCAGGCTCAATTCCAAACTCCAAGTATGCAGATTCTGCTGCAAACACATCGCCCATTGCAACTGTGGGAAATACTCGTTCTGAATTCTCAATAGGACCATAGAGAATAAAGTCAGCTCCCATCATCTGAACAATGAGGTTTGATGCAATATCGGCCGTTTTATACGCCTCTCGATTAACTTTCTTGTACTTTCGCAGCCAAGCCCATGATGCGGGAGCATTGTGTACTCCAGAGCCCGTGGGTAGACCGTAAAGTGTCTTAGATACAAAGGTGAATGCAGCTGCAGATCCAGCTCCGGCACCCATAGCAGTAACAGCAGTGTCCAACAAAGGTTTCGTCACACCCAGTTTTCTACACAGCTCCAAGAGACCCTTATCCTGATTCTTTGCTCCCTCTTCAAGAACTGCTCTTCTTCCTGCGATAGTAGAGTCCTGTGGGTTAAAGGCTAAGATGATTGCACATTCATGTTGAATCTCTTCCAATGCGTCAAGCTCTTCTGTTGATGCAAAAACGTTAATCGAATTGTAAATTGCTTCATCAAAAAGTCCAATCTCTTCGGAATGCTTGAGGCCTGAAATCCGTGCTTTGTAATCAGCGGAATCGATGAGAAATGGTGAATCAGTCAGGTCAGTTACAAAATCGATGTATCTAACCATTGCTTCTGAGGTTTCAGCAAATATCTGAACCAGTGATGGATTACCAGTGAGGTCTGACATCTCATCTTGCTTTTGCACAAGCGCGGTTGCCTTCGTCTTGTCGAAAATACCCTTCTTCGTATCTTCTACTATTTTGTGGCCACCATAGAAGATGGTTCCAGCAAGAACTGTAGGGGTTTCTCCAAGGCTACCACCAATCTTCACTCCACCGATATTATGGATGATTTGTTCTTTCTCAAATACGAACATTCTGCTATCCCTCCTTTCCAACAAGAAGCGTACCTGAGTCAGTCTCTCGGACTTCTGCAACTATCGGAGAGGGATGCTCAGTAATGATTGATTGGGATTCAAATTTAGTTACTAGGGAAGAGGTGGGATCGAATATCATTCCAAACTCTGGAAGTAGAATAATGTCTGAAGTAATTCTAGGTCGTCGGGATCCATGTGATGCAGCTTTGAACTCAATCCATATTGCATCTTCTGAAAGAGGGCCTGGGTTTCTTGCTGCAATCTCTGCACTCTTTCGCTCTATCTCTTCAGACTTGAGTATATTGACCATCTCGATTAGCTCGACCTGTTGTCGAAATCGCTCAATTCCTTCTAGAGGTACATTCTCAATGTATGGAATGGCACCTTCAGCCTCGATTATCTTTCTCGTCTTCGGGTCAACTCCATTCTTGTAAAGCGCTTGAAGAGTACGACCAGTTAGATGACCTGGAACCTCAGGACCAGTCAATATGAGAAATCGGATATTTGGATTCGATATCACATTGATGATTACTCGTTCAATCCCAATATTTTCAGTTTTACAAGTGCCAATGATAGCATGCTCGCCCGAAACATCAAGCCGTTTTCCAAGTGTGCAAATAGCAACACAGTGTGAAGGGTCTTTTACTTCGAAGTCGCCTGGGACTGGTGGCCATTCATGATTATTACTCACTGAGATAGCCTCCTACTCGTACGTTGGTGGATCAAAAAGTGCCCGATCTATTCCAAGTACATTGTTAGCTTCTGCAGATGCCGTCGCCATCGCGTTTGATATGAGCGCAACTGCTGCAAATACTTCTTTGGTCCGTATCATGGAACCATACATTATCGAATCAGTAGCAAGGACCTGAGATGCCACCGTGGATGCAATTATTGTGGCCATGTGAGTGGATTCGTCATCAAATCCGGGTTCTTTGATGAAACGCCAAGCAGAGGGAGCATTGTGAGGTCCAAGGCAAGTGGGCAGACCGAGTTCTGATTTTACAGCCAGTATAGTACGATGTTCTAAACCATATCCCGCTCCGACAGGCATCGTACCTGGATCAACTAGAATTTTCTCAATTCCAAGTTCTTTGGACAGTTTGATCATTTCTGTTATTGTTTCCATTCTCTCAGGGAGAGATGTAGCACGGGGAGACCATCCGAGTACAACAGCCATGTTCACAGAGCTATTCTTCAATGCCTCTTTTTCTTCTTCTTTCATTGAGAGGTTGATAGAGTTGTAAATTACACGATTGTTTAATCCAGTTTCATCACAGAACTCAATAGCTCGTTTTCTAGCCTTGGCGTTTGTGGACTCAAACATAATCGGTCCATCAAAATGTTCAGAAAGCCATGAGAGATGATTTTCCATAGCAATAGGAGTGCGCCCATAAGCTTGAATCATAAAGGGATGCCCTGTCTTCTCAACCATGGAGGTTGCAGTATTAATCCACTCCAGAGCAAGGGTTTTGTCAAAAAGACCTTCTCGAGTCTCCTCAACAATAGGTTGGCCTTTGAAGAAAAGACCTCCAATTAGAACGGTGGGATTCTCCCCAGGATGCCCTCCTATTGTGACTCCACCGAAATCGTAAGACTGTTGTTCTTTTTTAAAGACAAACACGCTATTTTCACTCCACCTTGGCTCTTGAAGAAAGACCAGCCCGTTTAATGAGTTCGGGAATACTCTCCTCCCTTCCGATTCCCATCAAATGAAGACCACTGACTCCTTTGATCTTACGGATCGACTTGATGATTTCTGAAGCAATGAGAATCCCTTCTTCTCGCAATGCGTTTCGCTCCGCATCATCCTTAAGACCTTTGCCAGCGGCTTCAAGGCGTTTGATATATTCCTCAGGAATTTCGATTCCAGGTACATTCTTGTTCATGAAACGAGCATTCCTTGGTCCTCTGAGAGGGATAATACCTGCTAGGATCTTTAACTCCAAATCACTCGCCAAGTCCATGAAAGATTCTAACTTTGTGATATCAAAGATAGCCTGGGTCTGAAAGAATTGTGCACCTGCATCTCTCTTCTTTTCAGCTCTGAGAACTTCCGTTTCAATTGAATCAGCATATGGATTGAAAGTTGAACCCATAAAGAACTGAGGAGTCCCTTCAAGTTCCTCCCCAGCAAAATCAGTACCTCGCATTAGATGACTTGTAAGGTGAAGTGCTTGAATGGAATCAATATCAAAAACCATTTTTGCATCGGAATGTGGACCCATAATAGTGCGATCACCTGTGACAAATAGAACATTCCGAATTCCTAATGCATAAACACCATAGAGTTCACTCTCTATTGAAATTCTATTTCTATCACGGGTGGTTAATTGCATAATTGGTTCTCCGCCAGCATCTAAAACTAATCGTGCACATGCAGTACTACTCATAGTGGGAATCCCACGAACATTGTCAGTAATGTTGATGGCATCACAATAATCTGCAATCACTTTGGTTCGTTCAATGACTATATTGTGATCAGCACCTCTTGGGGGACCAATCTCTCCAGTAACTGCGAAGATTCCAGCGTCCAAAGTTTGTTTTAGTCGAGTATTTGACAGATTGCAAGACTCCCAGTTCGTGTATGCATCGCCACAGACACCGTTCCTTAATTTGCTTTTGCTGGAAACGTATGATAAGAATAATTCACTCGGGAGATATCTTGATGATACTTTCAGGATTCAATTCACGTTTTAGTGCCTGAAAGATCTCATAATTGAGTCGAGCTGTAACAACGATGTTATACTCATTGTAGGTTTCAGATTCTAAGATTGCATCTTTGTGTAGCCTCGAAAGAATAGACATACCATCGTCACCATAGGGCAAAGTAATCGAGTACAGAATCAGTTGGGGAAGTATTCGCTCTAATGCGTCTATAAGACCATCAATGTTCGTATGTGCTTGCGCAGAGATCGGAACAACTTCAGCAGAAATTTCAGTTAGATGTTCTTTCCGTTCCTGTACGATATCGTCCTCAACAAGATCAATTTTGTTGAGTGCAGTGATTATCGGAATTCCGTTAGCGCCAATTTCATTGAATGTATCAAGACATGTATCGGTTTTTCGATCCATCTCCTCAATAGAATCAGAAGCATCCACAACTAGGATAATCACGTCAGCTTCGCTAACTTCCATAAGGGTCGTGTTGAACGCTTGCAGCAATGTTTTAGGGAGATTACTGATGAAACCTACAGAATCTGAGAGAACAATCTGACGCCCAGGCAAATCAAGCTCTGCCGCTTTCGTTGCTAAGGTAGTGAAGAGTTTGTCTGCAATTTCCACTCCTGAATCGGTCAATGCGTGATGAAGTGTACTCTTTCCAGCGTTTGTGTACCCAGCTAGTGCAATCTCTATGAAACCTTCTTTCGTACGTTTCTTCTTTTTCAATGCCTGCGATGCAGAAATCTTTTCTAGTTTTTGAGTTATTGCATGAATCTTTCTACGTTGCTCCTTTATTTTCATGTTTAGCAGGTCTTCTCCAGCACCGACCTGCTCTGCTACTGGACGGTCTCCAGAATGCTCTTTCGCCAACCTCATTCGAATCTGATGTCTCTCAAAAGGTAATTCGTATTTGAGTCGAGCTTGCTCAATCTGTAGTTTTGCTTGTTGTGTATGCGCATGCTTATCGAATATTTCGAGAATGACTTGAGATCTGTCCCTGACTTCGGTTTCCCACAGCTCCATGAGACGAAAAATTTGGCTCGATTTTAGCGTGGGAGAGAATAATACAAAATCAGGTTTGTTAACTTCAATCCATGTCTTAATCTCTTCAGCCTTGCCACTACGAATGCCGAATTTAGAAGACGGAGCACTCACTATATCAAATCGGCCTATAATCTCATAATCTGCAGTAGTAGCGAGTGCGGCAAACTCATCCAAAAGATCGGGTTCTTTGTACTTTCGTCTCTGGACAAGCAATGCAGTAGATTCGACCATTAATATTAACCAATAATGCTTGTGTCTTAAACAGTACTATTGAAGATTAGACGTAGAGAAAGATTCTTTGGTTAACCAATAGGATTTCAATGGTGACCACAAATGGCAAATTTCGAAATCAGAGCAAAGGATGGTTTAGCTAGACTAGGAAGATTCTCGACTAAGCATGGAACAGTGAAAACACCATTGCTCATGCCAGTGATTCATCCTGGAAAATCAATAATTTCTCCAAAGGATATTGTAGATGTATTTGGGTTCCAGATGGTGATTACGAATTCATACATTATCAACTCTCATGAGAAGTTCAGAGAGAAGGCTATTGCTGAGGGCGTACATGGTCTACTAGATTTTGACCATCCGATTATGACCGATTCAGGTACTTTTCAAATGTACTTCCACGACCTTCCTGAAGAAGAGATTGACCCTCTAGC
>JABCSP010000403.1 GCA_018238825.1 Candidatus Thorarchaeota archaeon
GGTTTTAGATTTGATAAGTTCGTGCATTTATCATTTACTAAAGAAAAATATGTGAGAAGTATTTTTGAGAAGTCATCTGATTTTTTTACTCACAAACCTGAAGCATCAAATTATTATAAAGGTATATGGTTAAGGCAACCTGTTCAGAACAATCTTTTCCCTTTGCAAGCTGAAGAAAAAGTTTCTATAATAATGAGTTTTATTGATAGTATGAATACCGCTAGTTCAAATATAGAAAATTAGAACACGTGTTCCAATGATTTTTATTAGATGAATAACGAATAAAAAAAATGATTAGAAATGTTTATATGTATTTTATATAACCTATTTAGTAGTGGCCCGGGAGGCCGCAAACAGTGGAAACCCCGAAAATCTCCATTGGAAACAAGGGGGGTGGGGGGTTCCGAAACAGCGAGATGAAAATCATGAACAACGAACAGAATGCGTTTACTCCCCCAGTAAAGCTCGATAGTTACTCAGATTTCAAGGGTCTTTCAAATGAGGCTGCAGTAGTGGTCTATAGTCCTGAATACTATCAGGGACCCTTTACAGACGAACCTAAACGGTTACGCAGATTCACTTTGACTGCTGTAGGCGTTAAGAGAAACAATGTATTATTGACCTTCAAGTATATCCTTGATGATGTCCGCGATATAGATAGAATTGCTTCGGAGATGATTATGGACTTAGAGACCCAGGGAAATCTAGTCCGTGGCTCCGTAGAAACTTCGCGACCAATGGGCGAATT
Organism: Candidatus Thorarchaeota archaeon; assembly: GCA_018238825.1. Classification (GTDB taxonomy): domain Archaea; phylum Asgardarchaeota; class Thorarchaeia; order Thorarchaeales; family Thorarchaeaceae; genus SMTZ1-45. The sequence continues at coordinate 749 of JABCSP010000403.1, forward strand.
ACTTGCTGCATGGCCTTGAGTAATCTGCAGAAACCATCCAATTGGCACTTACTACTCTGAATATTACCATCTCGCATATACCGATACTTCTTTTTATGTAAGTGTAAAGTGTATATTGAATAACAGTGACCGACCCAGAACCAGCTGAAGAAATAGTACCTCGTATTCTCAAGCAGTACTCAGAACGCCCTCGTGGCTGGCATATTATGAACACTCCAAGAGGAGAGGTTCTTGTCCTTAGTTCTGACTCTGCATTTCAGCTGAAACTGATTCCACTTAATCCTCGAGAGTTCACTGGGGCTGGTGTTGAACTTCCCGAATCCAATGATATTGTTGATTCTATTAGAACCTCTCCTGAGTTTGGCCTTCGCCCTCTTAGTGAAGCAGATCTCCAAGGGATTGCCAATTCAATGAGTGGTGGAGATGAGAGTGCCCGACAAGAGGTTGGTGAGATTTTGAGTCGAACACCGCTCTCCCTTGAGGACCTGTCTACCAATGAGAGTTCTCATATCCTACGTGGTCCAGTGTTATCCCGACCTGACTTGGGTTCTCTAAGCCCTGAGATTTTGAAGATGCAGATGGCTCTAGACCGGAGTGCGAATAAGACATTTAGAAAACGCTATCCAATGCGTGCAGGAATGTATGGATAGTATAACTTCATTAGTTCCTATCACATCTTTCTCGATTGAACCTGATGATACGCAATTTGATTATAATTGACAAGGACGGCCGCGCGCTCTTGAGTGCGAATTTTGGCGAGTGTCATTCAATTGGTAAAGACAATGATTTGGTCAGTGGCTTCATCAGTGCAATCTATAGTTTTTCAAAAATGTTCGAAGCTGAATCTGTAGATGAAATTCAGTTGGGCAAACTCTCGTTCATTTTGATGTCTAAAGGAAACCTAGTCTTTGCCCTCTCTTCCGATGATAGGGATATAACTGCACACAAAGCAACCCTGGTTTCTATAATCAACCTGTTCGAGGAGCTCTATGACTATTATTCAATGAGAGTAGAGTCAGATATTGATACAACTATATTTCAGGAATTTCCCAAGTTCCTTGTTGATCAAGATATCTTGAAGCCAAATTGTGGAAACTATACAGAATGTGAAGAATGCCCAAATAGTGAGAGAACACTTCCTTTACGGGAATTGACTGAAGGGTTTGGGTCCCATAATAAAATCTAACCAATTACACTTCTTTTTTCCCCTTAAATTAGAAATAACGACAGCGAACAAAGTTTGAATCTTCAGAAGTATGTGGTGGGCCGGACGTGATTCGAACACGTTGTAACACATTTGAGTCACGTTTTATCATCTTTCACCCATGTATAGATTGAATGCTTTGATATTTCCTTGAATCCTACGGAGTTATAGAGATGCTTGGCTGGATTCGTTTCTATGACCGACAGACGAATTTCACTTACTTTTGGCGCCTGCTTGAGTAGGTACCTCAATGAATGTATGAATATCAGTTTGCCCAAGCCCTTCCCCTGATATGACTGCTTCAGACACATTACTGCACCTCGGGCTGCTGTTTCACCCTGTAGCGTCCGAAGGGTAACTCCAACGATTTCATTACCAAACTTTAGAACCCATGAGAAACTTCCATTCTTGAAATTGCCATAACGACCATGTATTGTATCATTGACAAAAGCGAGACATCTCTCCAGTGTATACAATTCATTAGGTTCTGCTTTCGCACTATCACTATCTTTGAAGCTCTCGTAAAGCAATAGCGAAATTGCATCTTTCCATTGATTATCATAGAGATCCAGCGTATATCCAGATGGCACTTCTGGCACCGGTACCGCCTCAACTGCCTCTCTATCCGCTTTCATTCCAATCTTGTCATATCGCTTGAAACCAACTTCCATGGCATGTTTAATCAAATTCTTGGTCAACCAA
>JABCSP010000048.1 GCA_018238825.1 Candidatus Thorarchaeota archaeon
ATCTTGGATTGATAGTTTACTCTCAACAACTCTATCAGTTCTGTGAATAAACCGAATCATTGGTTGATTCTGTGGGTGCACATATGCAATGAATGCATCTACTCCCTTACTCTTTGCAATTCTCATAAGATGATTCAAGAGGTATGTACCAATACCGCGACCTTGAAAATCATCATGAACGGTCAGTGCAAACTCAGCTTCATTTGTACTTCTATTTAGCAGGTATCTCCCCGCACCAATGATTGTTTCAGTTTCTCCTTCTTCATCAGATTTGATTACCGCAACCACGCTAATGTCACGTGACTGATCCACATTATAGAAGTCTTGGAGTGTTTGTCTTCGAAGGCTCTTGAGCGGAGTTAGGAATCTAAAGTAGATACTCTCTTCGCTGAGGTCATAGAACAATTCCTTGATACGGTCAGAGTCATCTGGGCGAATCAATCTGAAATACACGTCAATTTGGCCGTCTGGCCCTTTGAATCTCTCAGTCATCTCATATTCTGAAGCAAAATACGTACCTTGTACTAGGAATGGTACTTGATCTTCGAAAACGTAGTGCATTGATTTTGCAGCTTCTAGAAGATCATTTCTGAATGTTGGATGTGCAATTGCAATAAGTGAGAGTACACGTTCTCTGATAGTCTTTCCAGCTAAGTTTGCGAGACCGTATTCTGTGATTACAACATCAACATCTCCTCGAGTTGTAACTACTCCTGCCCCCTCACTAAGCCGTGGTACTATTCTAGATACAGACTCATCTACCGCAGTTGAAAGAAGACAGATTATTGCTTTGCCTCCTGGAGACCTCTTTGCACCACGAATGAAATCAACTTGTCCCCCGATGCCGCTGTAGAATCTATGACCAATAGAATCTGCACAAACCTGTCCTGTTAGGTCAACTTCTAGAGCTGAATTGATTGCTATCATCTTCCTGTTCTGGCCTATGACATAGGGATCATTCACGTATGCTGTATCATGAAATTGAAACATGGGATTATCATTGATATGCTCATAGAGTTTTTCTGAACCCATAGCAAAGCTTGCGATTACTTTGTCCTTGTGGAGTGTTTTCTTCTTATTCGTCACAACTCCCTTGTCAATGAGTGGAATTAGACTATCACTAAACATCTCAGTATGAATACCGAGGTCTCTAACTCCAGTTTCAAGTAGATTGTTACAAACAGATTGAGGTAAGGCGCCTATACCTAACTCTAAGGTAGACTCGTTTTCAACCAATCTTGCAACATAGCTACCAATTTTATCAATGGTTTCAGTGACCTCGGCACCTTGAAATTCGCGTAGAGGTTCATTATAGGGTACAAGGTAGTCAATCTCCCTTAAGTCAATGAACGAGTCGCCATGTGTTACTGGCATCTTACTATTAACCTGAGCAATGATGGTATCTGCACTCTCAAAAGCTGACTTGGTAATATCCACTGAGATACCAAGCGAACAGTAGCCATACCTGTCTGGTGGACTGACCTGAATCATTGCAACATCCAGTGGCATCCTCTTTTGCCTGAACAACTCTGGAATATCTGAAAGCATGATAGGTGTATAATCTGCACGTCCTTCTGAAACAGCATCTCGAATATTAGCACTAACGAAGAAAGTGTTGTGCCTAAACTGGTTCTGGAATTTTGGATTCGCTGATGGTGTATCACCAAGAGTCAGAAGGTGAACAATCTCATTATCTGCCATCTGGTCTGCATTAGCAGCTAATTCTTGAACAAGATGATATGGTACACCACAACCAGTTCCCAAGAAGATTCTTGAACCTCGTGAAATCTTCTTGATGGCCTTTGATGCAGTTAGAATCTTCTTCTTGTATTTTTTAGTCCAATCAGCTGCAGCAGTCATAGCCGTTACCTCTGTGGATAAGTCCTTCGCTCTGTTATATAGGCGTTTCCAAGGGGTACAAGTGTAAATGACAAAATCACCACATCGAAGAAGTCGGAAAGCTTTTAGTAGAGGACTTCTCGCCAGCTGTATAATACCTGACAATCTGATAGGTGTGTACTATCATGTCTGATGAAAAAATTGGTAATAGGAACCTTGTCATTCTCGGCGCGCTTATTGTTCAGCTGTGCCTAGGTTCAATATACGCTTGGTCCTTCTTTCAGACTGCTCTGAGAGACGCTACTGGTGCGTACATTTGGCCCTCACTTTATACACAGCTTCCATTTGCAGCTGGTTTGGCATCGTTTGCTCTCTTTATGATCTTTGCAGGAAGATGGCAAGATCGTGTTGGTCCCAGAAAGGTCGCTACTGTTGGTGGTATCCTTCTGGGAATTGGATATATCTCAGCATACTTTGTTGATATGGTCACAGGCGGCGATGCATTTCTTGGTACAGTATACCTTGTCATTACCTATGGTATAATTGGTGGTGCAGGTATTGGTTTTGCTTATGTCTGTCCAATTGCAGCTTTAGTAAAGTGGTTCCCTGACAAAAAGGGTACAATCACAGGTATTGCTGTTGCTGGTTTTGGTGCAGGTGCCCTTGTATTTGGTTACCTAGAACAATATCTCTTGACGCTTTACAATGTACCATCCACACTCAACATTGGCATGCCCATGTTGGTACTTGGTGTTATCTATCTCGTTCTAGTTATACTAGGTGCTCAGGTACTAACCAATCCTCCTGAAGGCTGGTTACCTGCCGGTTATACTCCCCCAACTACCACAGCTGATGGTAAGGGTAAGGATATTATGCCTGGTTCGATGATTAGAACCTCAACTTTCTGGCTACTCTGGCTGATGTTTGTATTTGCTGCAACTGCTGGTCTTATGACCCTCGGTAACGTAAAAACTGCTGCTCTATTGATTGATCCTGCTGCTGATGCAGTAATACTTGTAGGGGTCATGAGCTTGCTCAATGCTGCTGGTAGAATCGTCTGGGGCGCAACTTCTGATAAGATAGGTCGCGAGAACACAATGATTCTCATGTTCATCACTCTAGCTATTGGAATGTTTGCTTTCGCCTGGATGTCAACCATTGCTATCTCTTGGTATGCAGTAATGGCTATTGCTTCATTGATTGGTTTCTGTTTTGGTGGTAACTTTGCTTTGTTCCCATCAGCTACAGCAGACTTCTTTGGCACCAAGAACGTCGGTAAGAACTATGGTGTAATGTTCACTGCATATGGTATCGCTGGAATCACCGGTGCATTTGTTGCTGGTCCTATTGTAGATGCCACTGGGTCATACTTCATGGCCTTTGTTGTGACTGGTGTACTAGCAATTATTGCTGTACTATTCACATTTGTTCTGAAGTCCAAGCGTAAGAACACATAATCTGTTTGATGAGAGGTCGAGGATTTTTTCCTCTGGCCTCTCCTCTCTTATTTTTTTAATTCAACCAGTTCGACAATATGATTAGAATCATCGTCGAATATCGTCTTTTGTAAAATACTTCGATTGGACAAGGTGGGTAAACTCCATTGTTTTAGGACTATGGGAGAGCATCGTCGAATCCCTCTTTCGGAAATCAATCGACTCTTGGGACTCATGCATCGTGACCTTATCGAACAGCCGTCCAAGAAACGTTGTGCCATCTACGCCCGGGTTTCAAGTCATCGTCAGAAAAATGTAGGGGACCTCGATAGACAACTCAAGGTCCTCACAAAGGAATGTCAGAAAATCTTCAGGACATGACCTCTGGTATTCTCAGATATCGTGGACCGTATCCTCACTGATTATGGAGTCAGACATGCAATCCTCTATGAACCTGAAGAACAGACCCCCACAAGCAGAGCTGGTCACTGACATGATGGCGCTCATCGCATCCTTTTCAGGTCGCGTCTATGTGCTCCGAGCTCGTAAGTCACAACGTACTACACATCATGGAAATTGATGCCTTCCTCCTTCAAGGCCGCCCTGACCTCAGCAAGAAACACATCAATGCCCTGTGGAGAAAGGTTCGTCGTCTAGACCGTGAGGTTGCCCGGGTGATTGCTTCAGAAACTGTATGGTTGTGTGAGGAACACAAAGTGAAGACTCTCTTCTTTGAGGACCTGCGGAGCTTTCAGGCTCACGGAGGTTCAAAGGACCTGTCGTATAATCTATCCTCGAATCTGTGGGGGAAGATAATCGACACTGTGCGTTACATGAGAGAGTCTCTTGGTCATAGTAAGTACTCTGTATGGACAGTGAACCCGCGATACACTTCGCAGACTTGTCATGTGTGTGGAGAGAGAGGTGTACGAGTGGAAGATAAATCTTCGACCAAGGAGAGAAAAGGGGGAGAGTACTTTTACTGTTCAGAGTGTGAAGAGCACTTCCATGCTGATGTGAACGCAGCACGGAATATCATTCACGTTCACCCCGGTCCCAGTGTCGTATCTGGGCGGACTGCCTGATGTTCAGGTTCGTCTAAATTACAATATACGACAAGCTTCATATAGGACAGCTTTGACCATCGGCCAAATCAGCGACTAAATTTGGTGACCAATTTTGTCAGAAGATAAGAAGATTAAAGTTTATAGCCAGGAAGAAAGGCGTTTTGACCCTCCAAAGAGCTTCGTCGATAAGGCTTTTGTAAAAAGCCATGAAGAGCGAATGAAGATCTGGAAAGAGTCTGTCGAAAACACTGACGAATACTGGCTCAAGGCAGCTAAGGAACTTTGTTACTGGAAGAAAGAACCAACTAAGGGATTTGAGTGGGAAGATATGAAGAACATTCAATTTTCCTGGTTCAAAGACGGTGTAACCAACATGGCTTACAACTGTCTTGACAAGCATGTCGAGGCAGGCAAGGGCGATCAGATCGCTTTGATCTGGCAAGGTGAACCCCTTGAAGAGTCAAAGACTTACACTTTCAGTCAGCTTCTAAGCGAAGTCAATAAGGCCGCAAACGTCCTGAAGAACCTAGGTGTTAAGAAGGGCGACAGGATTACTATGTACCTCCCCATGATTCCTGAACTTGCAATCATTATGCTTGCATGTGTTAGGATTGGTGCAGTACACAGCATTGTCTTCGGTGGTTTCAGCGCCGACTCAGTCAAAGACAGAATCATTGACTGTGAAGGAAAAGTGCTTGTCACAGCTGACGGTTACTACCGTTCTGGTAAGACCATCCCACAGAAGGAGGGTGCAGATAGAGCAGTCGCAGACCTTTCGATTGTAGAGAAGGTTCTTGTTGTCAAGAGAGTCGGAATCGACGTTCCATGGACCGAAGGCAGAGATGTCTGGTACCACGAGGAATACGCAAAAGTTGACGACAAGTGTGAACCCGAGTGGGTAGGTGCAGAGGATCCATTATTCATCCTATATACCTCCGGCTCAACTGGTAAGCCAAAGGGTGTTCTCCACACAACTGGAGGATACATGACCTATACAACTCACACCTTCAAGCATATTTTCGACTATCACCAAGGTGATGTTTACTGGTGCACTGCTGACATTGGTTGGATTACTGGACATTCATACATTGTCTATGGTCCCCTCTCAGCTGGAGCTACAACATTAATGTTTGAAGGAACTCCTGCAAGCGAGACCGAAAACATGGAACGCTTTTGGTTGGAAGTCCAGCGATGGAAAGTTAACCAATTCTACACTGCTCCCACAGCAATCAGAGCAATCATGAGATTCGGTGACGAACCCGTCCTGAAATATGACATGTCCAGTCTGAACTTACTCGGTACTGTTGGTGAACCTATCAACCCAAAGGCTTGGATATGGTACCACGAAATAGTCGGTAAGGAAAAGTGCCCAATTGTTGATACATACTGGCAGACAGAAACCGGTGGTGTTATTCTTACACCCCTTCCTGGTGCCAACGCTACTATCCCTGGAAGCACAACCTTTCCTTATTTTGGCCTAGATCCCATCATTGTTGCAGAAGATGGTGTTCCCGTTGGCGCAAACGAGGGTGGTTATCTGTGCTTCAAGAAGCCTTGGCCTGGTCTTATGAGAACAGTCTATGGTGACCACAAACGCTGGATTAACACTTACTGGTCCCAGTTCAAAGACCCCAAGACTGGTGATCCAATGTACTACACTGGCGATGGTGCCCGATTCAATAGTGATGGCTACTACTTTGTCATGGGTCGTCTTGATGACGTTCTCAAGGTATCTGGTCACAGACTCGGTACTGCTGAAATTGAGTCTTCACTGGTTAAGCATCCTTCAGTTGCAGAATGTGCAGTTGTTGGAATGCCCCACGAAATTAAGGGTGAAGCGATTTACTGCTTCGTGACCCTTAAGATGGGAATCGAAAAGACCGAAGAGCTTCGTCAGGAGCTCCGCAAGCATGTACGTTCTGATGTAGGTCCAATTGCAACTCCTGAAAAGATTCAGTGGGCTGATGCATTGCCAAAGACTCGCTCTGGAAAGATAATGCGTCGAATCCTGAAGCTTATTGCAGCTGGAAAGGTTGATGACCTTGGTGATGTTACTACCCTAGCAGACCCAACAGTCGTAGAAAATCTTGTCAAAGAACGCGTCTAGAAGTTAAATTAGTTTAAGAGAGACCTGGAAGGGTCTCTCCTACCTCTCTTTTTCAAAATTCAAGTTCAGTTCTCAACAATATTTTGATTTGGTATAATTCGGATTAATGAGAAACCAATTGTTAGTCCTACTACTACCGCCATTAACACTTTCAAGGGAGTGACAAATCCTGCCCCCCACCACAGTATCTGTAATCCTTCAACGGTAAGGCCGTAGAAAAACCAGTATGTCTGGCACGGAACAAGAAAGAATACACGAAGCAGAACATCAGATTCTAATCCTATTACAGTTGCAAAAAGAAGGCCTATAACATTTCTGCGATCTCCAGACTCAGGCCACAATCTCGTATTGACAATCACAGAGAATAATACTAGAACTCCAAATCCAACTAGAACATCCCAAATCCCCCATAAAGGAAGTTGCCAAGAAACTGGTGTTACCAAGTATGCAAGAAGTAATCCCGTGTAGATAATAAAAACAGGTTTCCATCTTCGTTGAAAAACAAGCCCCGAAATTCCTGCTCCTAGCGGAGCTCCCCACATGAAGAGTAGCTCGTAGGGGTCTCGGAAGTAGACTAAATGTCCTATGAAACTCCCCATAGCAATTGATACTGCGCCACCAATTGGTCCCAGAATAATCCCAAAGAGGGGGCTCATTAGGAATAACCAGGAGTCCCAAACACCACCATAGAATCCTGGAATGATTGGTATGGAGTCAAGGACCGCAGCTAACGCTGTAAATATCGCTATGAATGCAACAAAACGACTGCTTGTTTCAAGAGAAACTGTCATCTCTTTTTGAGGTTTGGAATGGTCGATTTAAACCCGTTCTTTTCAATTATTCCAAGTTAGGAGTGGTTTCATTGACCACTCCTAAGGTTGTATTATCTCCTTTTCAAAATCACAACAATTGCCCCAACTACTAAGACCACACCACCAATCATCGCGCCAGGAACTATCCATTGCATAGGGTCCTGTTCTTGCATTGTTGCTATAGGAAGTTCTTCTAAAACACTGAACTCTACAGCATCGATGAACTCAACATAATTCAAGAAGCAATCCCAAACATAAAGATCCACCGTATAGTTACCAATATCCAAATCTCTGATTGTGCATTCAAACAGACCTTCTGTTTCAGTACCATTCATTCCTACGTAGTACGTGAAAAAATCAGATCTTCCACCAGTTTCATTCAATTCAAAGATTTTACAATTGACCATATGGACCAATGTTTCATCTTCAAGATTAACTGTTAGTGTTGTATCGATATCAACTGCACTGGGTGATAGATTGAGTGATGCACTCATCAATGTAGGTGCATTGGGATCGTAGTAATCTACAGCTGCACCAATCGCATTACAAGTTTCTTCTCTGTAGAATGTACTTCTAACGCTCGTGATGATGTTTCCATCTGTAATTGGTGGTACTGACGCAAAGAAGGTTGCTCCAGCAGCTTCATACTCCAGTTGGTAATCCTGATGTCCTGTGACATCCTTTCCATCAATAACACCGGCATCTGCTAACACTCGTACCGCGCGGCACCATGCTGTAACAACAAGATCCTGATTTACTGCATCTCGTATTAAATCTAGAGCAGTTTCATTCGCTCGCAGTGTATCATGAGATGAACCCGGCATTATAGTAAGAATATCATATTTTGTTACATCATCAATCTCAGTAAGAAGGATATCAACATCTAATGGTGTACCCCCGCCGAACGCGCATTTATTGATGGTCGGGATGAGCGCGGTTGTTGTTATATCCCATCCAAAGCGTTCAAAGACAATTCTGATATAATTGTAACAAGTTCCGTACTCGTTGTCCATTACAAAGAGAATTTTAATTGGATCTGCTGCCTGAGTATCTGCGTGAACAAGAAACGGAGAAGTAATTCCGACACTGATAGTTAGGGTAAGAAGAAAACACACTCCAACTATTAGATGTCGAGTTTGTTTTCTTTTCAAATATGAATTAATCATGGCTATTGCACTAGGCCATATCCCTACGCAAAATTGCCTAATATAATATGGTTGACGCAAGTTTTTTCAAGTCGTATTGAAAATCAGCTCCATACTTCTCCGTATCTCTTCTTGAAGTTGTCTGCCTTCTCATGAAATCCATATTTAATCCAAGCAGAGTATGCGGTATCAAAGGTTTCCCGGGCTAACTTTAGATATTTCTCACTGTTTAGTTTCTTCCAGACATAGATAAGTATCTCAATGAGAGGACTAGCCATCATTGCTACTTCATAGTCATACTTGCTACTATCTTGGACTGCAATTCTGTTTAGTGCAATGACTCTGTTGGTCAGTCTTTCTAAATCTGAATCATCTAGAATATTTAGGACCAGTGTCGAATGGAAACTCGCAGTGATAATATCATCTCGACAAATCACACCCTTGGATACAAACCATTCTTGGATGTCAAGGATGATTTCTATACATCTCTTCAGAACTTTGATTCGTTCTTTCCCTTCCAAAACTGATGATGCCATGGAAGTTAGTGTAGATATCGTATTTCCAAGGTTCGTTGCATACATTTCAGGTCTTGTTATTTGTGAGGCATCAACTGTATTGATGTCAAGCAAACGCATAGCTAGGTATACCATTCGTGCCGCAACTTCTGGAATGGTTTTCGATCTAGTTAGTATAGGACATAGGGCGTTTGTAACAACAAATAGTGAGAAGCGAACTCGTGATTTTGGCCACTCATCATCGAGAACATTGAGTATATCGGACACAAACTCAAAAGACTGGTCCATGTGTTGATTGCGTGTTTCACCAGTAGCTAAGAAATAGTACTCTGCATGTGCAACACTCAAACTCTGAAAAACACTATCCAGAGTGTATGCAAATAGTGGAATATCTGCAGTCATCAGGCCTCTGAAGTAATCCTTGTATAACATTAATACTTCTTCAAGTATCTCTCTTCTCTCACCAATTGTGAGTACAGGTGATTCAGTGAGAGCAGTGAGTACTGCAATGTAGTTTTGAAGCTTGAGTGAGGCAGTTATTCCTGTTTCAATACCCTTTCCTTCTTTTTTCAATTCCCAGAGAAGATCCGAATCCATTACCCAATTGATACTGCTTAGAATACTTGAGATATTTGACTTGTATACTCCCAGTTCACCACGAAAACCATCATAACTTGTGATTGAATAGAGCTTTTCAAATAACTTGCCTCTTTCATCTATCGCTTCAATGAATGAGCATACAACCTTCGACTTCTCCTTGTATAGATTAACTAGATTTGATGCAAAATCAGGATAGTCTACTACATAGGCATCAAGAAAGAGGAAACCCAGCATTAGATGCTCAGTATCATTTAGAAATTCAAACCGTTTGATTGCCACTCGAAAAGCACGTGAATAATCCGCAGGAATATTGGCACCTGATATATAGCCGACTAGTGTTCTTGCTAGATCAGTGAAAGGATAATCCTCCGGGAGCTGTGTAGATATTTCTATCAGCTCAGCTAGTGTTGGTGACACGACTTTTGTCATAGAGTGAGTCAATGCTCCCATCTTGATACTGAATACTCCTGCAAGTGGTCCGTCTATGTTCATTGCAATTGCACATGCACGATCAAACTCACCTTGAAGAGCACATTCCAGAGCTTCTTCAAGAGTACCACTTACCTTTGTCCTGAACTCATTCCATTTCTCAATTGGTTCAGATCTACCAAGTAGTGCTTCCACGTCATTGATTGCTTTCGATAGTTTAGCATCCTTTTTCATTGCTTGAACAATAGGTTCCCATACCACTGTCAAAGTTTCTGGAAAACCTGCTTCAATATGCTCTCTCACGTAGGTTCCCAATATCTCATCTACAATGGTCATATGATTATCATTAACGGCTCCGTCTGCAGGCTCTATATCTGAATCATCAATCGCGTCTGCAATAACTCTAAGGAGACTATCCATGTAATCCTCTGCTTTGCTAACTAGAGCAACAATCGTGTACCCTTTACTCGACTCTGTAACGATTAGGGTATTATCTCGAAAACCAAGTTTCCTAACCTCTCCACTTCCCATAACGTTACTTAGTGCCTTTGCTGCTTCTATTAGCGGACCAAGAATAAGTTCCCCCTCTGCATCCATTGAACTTTTGACCGTTACTGGAACTCCGCCATGTGAAAGAACACCAATTAGTCGAATCATTAGGGGACTCCTCGATGCTCTCTCTATGCAGAATCTCGGAGAAAAGGATTATGTGTATGAGCTAACTTTTGGAGTTCTTCTATCTACATAGTAAAATATTACAATAGAGATAATTATCACTGATACACTCATTCCAAGTGAAAGCATTCCAAGAACATCGAAACTTGGAATGATTTTGATGGTCACAGAGCTGGTATTCAAACTCACGTTAAATTTTAAATTTCCATCTGACTCTATAATTTCTTGCCAGGTTGCGCCTGAAATCTTGTCTGTAAATGATACTGTATAGTCATTTCCCTCAATGAGGGTGAAATCTCCATTCTCAACTTCAATATCTACTGGACCCGTGGCATTAATCTCCATGACAATCTGGAAATTATCGTAT
>JABCSP010000404.1 GCA_018238825.1 Candidatus Thorarchaeota archaeon
ACAGTCCTAGATTCAACAGGTAGTAAGAGCACGAATACTGTACCTAAAGAATAGTCACCAGATACACGTTCTTCGAATTTCACACTCCCTCCGAATATTTCCACTAATGATTTCACTACAGAGAGTCCCAATCCACTCCCTGTAGCATCTTTAGAATAACGTTTGAAAAGATTCGCTTTCATACTTGGTTCAATTCCACATCCATGGTCGCTTATCCTAATCTCCCAGAACGTATCCGCTAAGGAAATCTGGACATCAATCCTCTTCTCGACTTTGGAGTACAAAATGATATTACGAATTAGATTGAGGAAGATATCATCAAGAAAGATATTGGCTCTGGTAAAACACACTCCAGCATTTCGGTCTATATTAAAAATGCAATCGGATTCACCAAGAGCTTTGCATACCTGGTCATAGGGTCTGAGAAATGGAAGACTCAAGCCTACCGATTACATTCACATTCTTGATCAGATTACTAGCGCGTTCAATATTCTCTTTGGCTAATTCTAGATCGAGATTCCCTTCGGTAAGTAACTCTTCTTTCATCTCAGCAAGACCAATGGACACATAGATTACTTGAAGATAATTAGTGATATCATGTGCAAGAATATCCCGGAAGAGGACTGTTTGTGCTTGGAGCTCCCTTGTCTTTACTAGCGTGTTAAGATAGAGCACTCCTAACAGACCCAAACATAGAACTAGTCCTACAATTCTGAAGATTTCACCAATCCACCATCCTGCAGTCCAAACAGGAAAGGTTCCCTTGAGGATGTTGGGGAATATCCATATTGCAACAAAGCTACATGTAGCAACATCAAGATTCATCTTTCCTCCATCCCTCGAAAAATGTTTTACAAGAGATACAACAAAAACAATCAATGTCATCAATGTGATGACCAGTAGCCATACATTACCAACAGCTCTAATCCTTTGTTCAGGAGTACCCGTCAAGAACCAAGTCAGGGTAACTTCTCCAAATGCAATAGTACTCCCTGTGAGGACTGAACCAAATACTATCCACTTACGCAGTCCTGTACGTTGAAAATATTCTGGTGGATTTGAGGTCCATCTGACTGAGAAAAAGAGTGCAAGGAATGAAGTCATACTACTTACGATAAAAGGAACGAGTGATTCACTAACCAGACCATTTTTGAGATAAGTAAAGATGAAAATCGATGCTAAATCAGCTAGTGCCCAACTGATGAATAAGACTATCAATGGATAACGTCCCCAAGAAAGCTCTCCGATTGTTGACCTGTATACAAGATATGCAAGAACAAACGCTAGACATGCAGCAATGAGATGTGCAAAGGCATATGCTCCAATGTTTTCAGAATAGTATAGAGGCCAGAAAATTTCAGCAAGTAGTGCAATTACGAATGGAGAGAATATAAGAAGCAAAAGCCCCCGGATGAAGAAACTTGACCCCCTATGACTCACACCTTGGTTATGAAGGTAAGGAGTTGTCACTGCCACCATGATAATCAACAAGCTAGTGCCCTGTAGAACAAAGGCTAATATCCATAGTGCAGTATTTACGAGTGATGCAATAGTGATGAATATGGAAGATACAGCAAACAACAGAAATGCGAAAGAGAGTAGTATATGGTCGTGTTCTTGTTTTTGGGACCTTTTGTTGAAAGATAGATATGCTGTTACCATGAAAAGGATAACTGTGGTTGTTCCTACAAGTACCCCAAAACCAATGAGGAAAGTAGCAGACCATTGAGTAATCAGAATATTCTGAAAGAGCCAGTAGATGATAAGTGACCCAACTGTAGTCAACAATACTACCTGTCTTGTCCTGTTCAATGACATTGTGGTTCTGACATTTTTGTAACGCACAGACAGAAGGAATAGAACTCCCAATAGAAATAACTCAAATGTATCACCTACAACTGTGGAGAGTATTTTGACAATTGGAGGAGCTGATGAATGGATTAAACTATCAATGGCTTTCCCAAGATAGATTGCTGATGAGAATAGGAGAGCGGGAATGAGAAAGATCGAATCATAACTTGAGTCCTTAATATGTCTGAGAATAACTATGACTGCTGCTGTGGTTGAGATGAAAGTAACCAGAATATTGAAACCCGCATAAACAGTGAAAGAACTAAGTGCAGAGGCATCAAGAACGAACCAAAAAGACATTGCTAGAATGGACCCAATAAATACTCTTCCTTGCCATCTTACAAGTTGATCTCTGAAACTCAACAATTAATACCCTCTTCAAATTGGACTTGTCATATAAGTAGGTACGTCATGCATCCACCTAACAAATATACAAACGCCAATCTAACTCTTACGGTGATAAATTGAAAAAGAAAAATTTGGCAAATTTAGTTTTTACAGAAATAGTTTGATTGCTGGTTTGTTGTCCAAAACAATTTATATGGAAAGAGCAGGGACAGGAATTAAAAGGATAAAAACTTTTTGCAAAGATAATGGAAACAAAGTAAAATTTGATTTTGATGATTTTTATTTTTTCACGATTATTAAGAAAAAAGATAAAGTAGAAAGTTCGGAGGAAACTACCCAGAAAACTACCCAGAAAACTACCCAGAAAACTACCCAGAAAACTGTGGAGGAAATTTTGTATTTTGTCAAAAAAAACCCTTATATCACAAGAAAAGAATTGTCAGATAAATTAGA
>JABCSP010000405.1 GCA_018238825.1 Candidatus Thorarchaeota archaeon
ATTGCCAAGCAATGTGATGTTGAACAAGCAATCACACTTGATATGGGTGGAACAAGTTGTGACATAAGTGCAATAATTGGCGATGTGATTATTAAACCGGATAATGAGGTTGCAGGGCTTCCCTTACGAATGCCTTCTGTTGATGTAAAGACAATCGGAGCAGGTGGAGGAAGTATAGCATGGGTCGATGATGCAGGGATTTTGCATGTTGGACCACAGAGTGCTGGTGCACTTCCGGGTCCAGCATCATATGACAAAGGTGGAACTGAAGCAACTGTTACTGACGCTAATCTTGTATTGGGACGATTAAATCCGGATTACTTTCTTGGAGGGAACGTTGAGCTCAATCTCGACCTTGCAAGAAAATCTGTGTCAAAGATAGCGTCACTTCTCAACATGACATTGGAGGAGGCAGCACTAGGAATCATTCGGATCTCAACTGCAAATATGGTTCAAGCAATTAGAGAAGTCACTGTTGAGCGTGGGAGTGATCCGCGACAATTCGTACTCGTTCCTTTTGGAGGAGCAGGGTCGACTCAAGCAGGGGATATCGCGGAGCAACTTGATATCGATTTGATTCTCGTGCCGCCACATCCTGGAATAACCTCAGCATTAGGGCTCATTTGCACAGATCTTCGAGTCGATCTGATGAGAACAATTTTGTCAGAAGCAGTAATTGCAAATGAAGAAAACTTACTGAGCATATTCAATGAACTCTCATCAGACGCAAAGAGTAGATTGGAAGAACAAGGTGTATCTTCGGGTGAGATTCAGTTTGCTTGGAAAGTAGATATGCGATATAGTGGTCAGTCACATGAATTATCAATCACACTGATGCAGGATACAAAGGACGTCACATCAGCTTCAATCATGGCATTTGAGCAACTTCACAAGGAAGCCTTCGGATACGAATTGGAAGGTAGAAAGGTTGAATGGGTCACAGCAAGGGTTGTTGCCAAATCAATCTCAAAGGAATATGAACCATACCAGCATTCTATCATAGCAGAGTCCCTAGCTGTTGGACAACGTATAGTTTTACTGGCGGATGGAGAAACTGCTTCAGCTGATGTTTACCGTAGAGAAAATCTTGGTATTGGACAGCTAATTGTGGGACCATCAATTATTGAGCAGATAGATACAACCACATACATCCCACCAAGATGGACTGCTGAACAACAAGCTGATGGTACGTTATGGGTGAGGAGGGAGAACCGATGATTGAAGATCCCATTACATTTGAGGTGTTGAAGAATGCACTCATATCCTCAGCTAGAGAGATGAGCCAAGCCCTGAGAAGAACAGCATTTAGTCCCAATATCAAAGAACGAAGAGATTGTAGTTGTGCAATATTTGATAGTGACGGAAAGTTAGTAGCGCAATCCAAGGACATACCAGTGCATCTCGGAGCAATGCCCCTATCTGTAAAAGCATGTATTGAAACTCTTGGAGATGAATTAACTCAAGGAACCATGGCACTTGTTAATGACCCGTATTCAGGTGGATCACATCTTCCAGACCTGACCCTAGTAGCGCCCCTATACAGCAAAGGAGAGAGAGTTGCGTTCACCGCAAATCGAGCACATCATGCAGATATTGGTGGTATTAGTCCGGGATCAATGCCCGGTCTTTCAGTATCAATCCATGAAGAAGGAATAATCATCAGTCCAAGAATAGTTGTCAAAGATGGGCTTCTTCATCGAGAGGCCATAACAGATCTTCTAGAAGCGACTCGAACTCCTGATGAGAGACTCGGAGACCTCTCTGCACAAGTTGCAGCAAATAATGTAGGAATAAAACGACTCACTCAAGTTGCAGAGAATTACGGATGGGATGTTCTTCAAAGAACCTTTGGAAACCTCCGACAATACTCTGCACATATGATGAGTTCTGCACTTAGTAATTATGATGGAAAATATGGAGAATTCACGGATTATATGGAAAGCGATGGAGCTGGAACATGGGACATTCCTATCTCTGTAGCAGTGAGTATTCAGGATGGTAGGACGAGTGTTGACTTCACAGGAACGTCACATCAAGTCAAAGGGAATATCAATTGCCCATTAGCATCTACTCTTTCAGCAGTCTATTATGTTTTCATTATCCTCTTCGGTAATGATGTACCAACGAATGAAGGTTGTTGGAGTATAATCGATGTAGATGTCAAAGAGAAGTCTTTACTTAATCCAAGGTACCCATCACCGGTTTCTGCAGGAAATGTGGAAACTTCACAAAGAATTGTAGATACGACCCTTGGAGCCCTTGCGTCAATAGTTCCAGATCGCATTCCTGCGGCGAGTCAAGGTACAATGAATAATCTCACGATTGGAGGAATTGATCCGAGGACCAATAAACAATTTTCATTCTATGAAACCATTGGCGGTGGTGCAGGCGCAAACCGTGGAAGCAATGGTGCAAGTGGTATTCATACTCATATGACGAACACGTTAAACACACCAATAGAATCCTTAGAGTCAGAATATCCTCTTCGTGTCAGACGTTACTCAATTAATAGAAATACTGGCGGAGTAGGTAGATGGAATGGAGGGGATGGAATCATTCGTGAGATTGAATTATTGGCAGACACCTGTACGGTTTCAATTCAATCAGAGAGAAGGTCACTTCAACCCTGGGGTTTCGCAGAG
>JABCSP010000049.1 GCA_018238825.1 Candidatus Thorarchaeota archaeon
CTCTTGCTATTCTTGAAGGTTATGAAATTCCTAAGAAATAAGCTTGTGCCATAAGTCTTCATTTTTAACCATATCAACCTAGCACCGAGTAGGTTTGATGCTATGAGTGAATCTACTGGATTTAGAGATCCTAGATATGCAGAGGCAGTTACTAAAGAAATCAAATCGCGAGGAGAAGGTAAACAAATTCGTATTGTTCATGTATGTGGAACTCATGAAGACACCATAAGCCAGCATGGACTCAGGTCTCTTCTCCCGGACGGTATCAGTCTAGTTGCGGGTCCAGGATGTCCTGTTTGTGTATGTGCGGCAGAAGATGTAGATATGGCCATTGAACTATCTCGTCAAGGTCATATCATCACAACCTTTGGTGACATGTTCAAAGTTCCATCAACAGAATCCTCACTTGCGAAAGAGCGAGCAAAGGGTGCCGATGTTCGTATCGTATATGGAATCAGTGAGGCAATAGAGATTGCCAAGAAAAATCCAGAAAAAGAAGTTGTATTTATTGGAGTGGGTTTTGAAACCACTGCGCCCACAATGGCGCTCGAACTTATACGAAGTCCACCATCAAATTTCTCAATATTGACCTCACTCAAGGTGGTTCCTCCAGCAATGGATCTTCTTGTGAAAATCGAAGGATTCAATGTTGACGGATTCATAACCCCAGGTCATGTATCTGCAATTGTGGGAACTAATGCATTCCAATCCTTTGCTGAGAAAAACAATGCACCTTGTGTTGCGGCGGGTTTCGAACCTCTTGATGTTCTCGAGGCAATCAGAATGATTTTGATTCAAATTGATGAGGGAAGAGCGGACTCTGAGAATGAATACACTCGTGTTGTCCGTCCGGAGGGGAATGTTGCAGCACAGAAGGTCCTAGAACAAGCATTCCGTATTGATGACGCCCCTTGGAGAGGCTTAGGAATTATTGAGGGGTCGGGATATTTCATCAGAGAAGAATACGCTGAGCATGATGCAAGGGTGAAATTTGACTTCCCCGAATTTGAATCAGTGGACCTTCTCCCAGGGTGCAGATGTCATGAAGTTGTCTTAGGAATGGTAGATCCTCTTGAATGCAAGTTGTTTGGAAAACGATGCACTCCAATGGATCCATATGGACCTTGTATGGTAGGCCATGAAGGAACATGTAGGATTCGTCACGAAAATGTGGATTTGTAGTTCTGTCACTTTTGTTTTCGTTTTCGCTCTGCAGATTTCAGTTCCTGTGTAGTATTGAAGTTCATGAAGGTGCTTAGTTCAGGGTCAAATTGATTGAGAGTTTCAGTGGAAACATAAAGAACATTCTGAAGTCTATCGAGAAGGTCACGCATTCTAAGTAATCCTTTCTCCATCACATCTAACCCTAGTATGTATGCATGCTCAGCTAGATAGACTGAATGAAGTGGTTCAATATAACCAGATGGCCATGATGGTACTACAGCACCATGTCCAGGACTCAAACTAATGAGCATTTTGAGAAGATCTAGTTCTGCCAAGGGAGTATCAACTGGTAAGAGAAGTGTATGTGTGGTTTCAGTATGCTCAAAGGCACTGAGAGCCCCAGTCAGAGCACATTTTGGTTCCCCTTCAGGATCGATAACGATTTGACCAGTCTTAACTAGGGGTTTGAACTTCGCTTCTTGTTCGTCATCTGAAACTACAACAAGAATATTGGAGGAGATTTGCTGTGCGATATCTAACATGTGTGTTAAGAGAGGTTTCCCTTGAAACTCAGCCAGAGATTTCTCAGATCCGAACCTCTTGGATGAACCTCCTGCAACGATTGCCACAGTTATGTCTTTCATATTCTACTCGTACTCCAATAGTTCACATGCATCTATTCTCGAGCAGAAAGATACTCAGTAATCATTGCTGCAATCTGACCATCAGTGTAATGCTGTGATGAAATTGCTCCACTCGGACAAGTAGAAGTACAGGTTCCACAACCCTTGCATAATGCAGGATTGACTTCAGCATAGCCGCGCTCATTAAGCACGATGGCGTTGTATGGACAAACAGCGATACACTCTTGACATCCTGTGCACTTGTCTTCATTCACTATAGAGTAGTAAGGCTCGATATTGATCTTGCCCTTACCCATAAGCGCCATAGCGCCTGATGCTGCAGCTTTTGCCTGTGCAACTGTATCTGGAATATCCTTTGGTCCCTGCGCCATTCCAGCTACAAAGATTCCATCGTTAAAGGAATCAACCGGTCGTAACTTAGGATGTGCTTCCAACAAGAAACCATCAGGAGAGAGACTGAGGTTCAGAGTATGTGAAATATTCTTAGTTGTTTCAGATGCCACAACTCCAGTAGATAGCACTACTAGGTCAACATCATCAAATTGAATGGGTTTACCAAGTAGAGTGTCTTCTCCGCGGACTATCAAGCTCATGGTTTCATCGTTCTGGTGGACTTCTCCCACGCGTCCTCTGATGAAAGTAACTCCGGCTTTTGCTGTGCTCTCATAAAATTCTTCGTAACCCTTTCCAAAGGTTCTGAGGTCTATGTAGAAGATATAAACATCGATTCCTGTTTTGTCGCGTATCATTCGAGCTTGCTTGATTGCAGTCATGCAACAGATTCTAGAACAGTACTTGTTAGTGAGTTCATCACGACTCCCAACACATTGAATATAGACTATCTTCTTAGGTTTCTGAAGGTCGGAGGGTCTCACAATATTCCCTTGGGTTGGACCTGCTGAGCTAAGCATACGTTCGACTTCGCCGATGTTGACAACGTTTGGAAACTCGCCATAGCCGTACTCTGGCTTCTTTGTTGCATCAAAGAGCTCGAATCCAGTGGACACGATTATTGTACCGACTTCAATTTCAATTATTTTCTCAGCATCGTCGTAGTTGATAGCTCCTGCCTCACACTTATCCTTGCACTTTCCACAACGAACAGCATCCACACCAAGACAGTGCTCCATATCAAGCACGTATGCAGATGGGACAGCTTGTGCAAATGGAATGTAAATTGCCTTTCTGTAAGAGAGGTTTGCCTCAAAATCTGCAGGAATATCAACTGGACAAATTTCACTACAGTCACCGCAAGATGTACAGATTTCGAGATCTACATACCTTGGGCGCTGCTTTATTTTAACTTTGAAGTTCCCAACAAAACCATCCACAGATTCTACCTCTGCTAGGGTGATGAGGTCGATGTTAGGATGAACACCAACATCTGCCATTCTGGGTGTTAGAATGCAGCTGCTGCAATCCAGTGTAGGGAAAGTTTTGTCCCATTGAGCCATTTTTCCACCAATGGTCGGTTCTTTCTCAACTAGATGAACCTCGAAACCCGCATCAGCAAGGTCGAGAGCTGCACTGATACCTGCAATTCCAGCCCCCACAATTAGTGTCGACTTCTTGATGGAAACCACGGGTTCATCAAGGGGTTCTAGAAGCCGTGTTCTAGCGACTGCCATTCGAATAAGATCAATGGCTTTCTCGGTTGCTGCTTCAGGATTATCTGAATGAATCCAAGAGTTGTGCTCTCTAATGTTTGCCATCTCTAGGAGAAAGGGATTGATACCAACATCGCGCATTGCCTGTCTGAAAGTTGGTTCATGCATCCGTGGACTGCATGCTGCAATTACTACACCCTCTAGTCGACTATTCTTGATATGGTCTTTCAATATCTGCTGACCAGGCTTTGAGCAGACATACTTGTAGTCATCTATAACTTCCACATTTGAGAGACCACTTATTGCCGCCTTGACTTTTTCAATGTCAACAACACCAGCTATATTGCTTCCACAGTGGCAAATGAAGACTCCAATCTTCTTGTCAGACATGTTTTCTTTCCTCGGATTCTACAGGGGTACGAGCGCCGTCGAACTAGCTCGTATTAGTGTTTCGGGAGCAATCTTAACGGTGTTATGTTGAAAAGCAGAAATGCAAAGGTCAAGAACACCACCACAAGCATAAAAAGCCAAACTAGCCGAGAACACATAGATTTGGAGGTCACACCGTGTCTGGCAAAGTATGGAAATACATCACTGAAAAGTTAGCATCAGATGGTGCCTGTCACTTCTCGCTGCTTGATCCTGACCCTCTCGGTACTAGTGTAGAGAATGTAGTCAAACAGGCAGTGATAGTTGAGAAGGCTGGGAGCGACGCCGTTATGATTGGAGGTAGTACTATCTTTGGTGTTATTGATGATGCAGTGGCTCAAATCGGTGAAGCCATCGATATTCCAACAATTCTCTTTCCAGGGAATATCACTGGTGTTTCGGAACATGCAGATGCTGTTTTCTTCATGTCATTGCTAAACAGTACAAACCCATATTGGATAATTGGAGCACAAGCACTTGCTGCTCCCAAGATAAAAATGACTGGCATCGAAGCAATTCCAATGGCATATTTGATGGTAGCACCAGGAAAGACTGCAGCTTGGGTTGGAGATGCTAAACCATTCCTGCGTGACAAACCCAAGATTCCTGCAATGTATGCTATTGCAGCAGAATTACTTGGTATGAAACTTGTCTATCTAGAGGCTGGAAGTGGTGCAGAAGGTGGAGGAGTACCTCCTGAGATGATAGGAACAGTTTCGCAGTTCATTGAAATCCCAGTAATTACAGGCGGCGGTTTCAATGACAAAGAATCTGTTGTTACTGCTGTAAATGCGGGAGCCTCAATAGTAGTACAGGGTACATACATCGAAAAACATGTTCAGAAAGATAATGGTGCAGGACTTGCGAAGATAGTCAAGGGGCTCAAGGAAGCTGGCGCCAAGAGCGTTTGAAACAGCTGCACAAATCCTTGTTTTGTACCAATTCGAGTTTTTTCCTTCCAAATTTTTTCCAAAAAATTTCACACACCAAGTTGTCAGGCAACCTGTGATACTAAGAACATTGGTTAATTCGTTAGACTCTCGTCTGATAAATGGATAACTCTAACAAAGATTTATGTAGCTCTTGACAGTCCCTTTTGTTAACTGATTGGGAGGAATGCTATACTTTGTCTTCGAAGACCGAAATGTTGAAAGAACTACTTTTAGACTTGAGTAGAGCCTCCCAAGGTAATGTGGAAGCTAGTGCAATTATTTCCAAATCACAGGGACTCACAATCCATTCTCATTATCCAGATGGAATAGATGATAAGAAGATCCCAGATGAGGATGTTATTGCTGGAAGGGCCACTCAAATCCAAGAAGCCACTCGAAAAGTGTTCAAACAGCTTAAGCGTGGCCCCTTGATCAGGATGCTTATTGAGGGTGAGCGGGGATACATTATCATTTGTGACGCAGGAGATGACGCAATTCTGGTTGTGCTCACAAACAAGCGAGCCAACATTGGATACATGTTCTTCTCAATGTCAAGGACTGCGCGACGAATCGATCAGGTTCTTTCCTAGGTATTGCCCCATCGTCACTTTTATCTGTCCACTAAATCAGAAGCAATTAGGTCGGTGAACATTGTGTCAGAAGAGAAACCCAAAAAAACTGGAACTGATGAAGAAACCGAGGATGAATGGGATAAGTGGCGGCGTGCGGGAGTTGTAGCCAAAGAGGCACTTGCACTAGCTCGCCCAATGATTGAACCCGGAACAAAATTACTTGATATTATCAATACTGCCGAAAACCATATTCGAGAGAACTCTTCTGGTACATCATTTCCTTGCAATGTTGCACTGAACAATATCGCAGCTCATTACACCTCTCCTCTCAATGACGAAACTGTAATAGAAGAAGGAGACCTCGTGACTGTTGATTGTGGAGCTCATGTGGATGGCTGCATTTCAGATTCAGCTTTCACGGTTGCATTAAATCCAGACCATCAGGATTTAGTCAAAGCTTCGCAGACTGCAACGAAAGTAGCAATAAGAATGATGAGACCCGGTGCAAAATTAAATACAATTGGTGCACTCATTGAGGATACGATAACAAGTGCAGGATTTCAACCAATCAAACAGCTCACTGGACATCAATTGAAAGAGTATGAACTTCATGCAGAAAAGCAAGTGCCATGCGTAAGTGGAAAGTCCGAGGTACTTGTTGAAGAGGGCGAAATCTATGCAGTTGAAACCTTTGCAAGTACAGGATCTGGAAATATATCAGACCTGCCAAATCCAACAATTTACCAACTTTTACCCGTAAGAGTGCCAGTACGATTCAAGGGCTCAAAGCAGTTCTTAGGAATTGCTAGGAAAGAATACAAGGAATTCCCCTTTGCAGAGCGATGGTTAGCTGAACGAATGAAACATGCTACTCTCAAAATGGCAATCAGGGAACTCAAAAAGAACGGAGCTCTATACGGACATAATATCTTGACTGAAGAGAAAGGCGAATTTGTTTCACAACACGAACATACAATTATTATCACAGAGAAAGGTCACGAGCAAACAACCTAGAGCGAAGGAAATCTCACTTAGTAACGCGTCGAACCAAACATCGACTGACACAGAAGTATTAAAAGAGAATTTACCAATTTGATATTTTGTAGGTTCCAGGGAGACTGTCATTGATACAATGACTTTGCAGTGAATACTGACAGTCAGGTCAGGCGCCAACAAATGGAGGAGAGAGGTTGGATCATACGCGAAGTACTGAGAAGAAGAAAGATACAGTAATCAATTCTTCATTGAAGTGTCCTGAATGTCAATCTGCTTCTGTAGTGGAAGATATCACTCGAGGGGAGAGTGTGTGTGGTGGTTGCGGTCTTGTTCTATCAGATCATCGTATTGATACAGGTGCAGAATGGCGAGCTTTCAGTTCAGAAGAAAGTGATGCACGAAGTAGGGTAGGAGCTCCTGTACGCTACACCATTCACGATAAGGGATTGTCAACTATCATAGATTGGAGAGACAGAGACATATCAGGAAAGAAACTCAGTCCCTCTCGAAGGTCTGAAATATATCGGCTGCGTCGATGGCAGATAAGGTCACGAGTTCATTCGAGTATGGATCGGAATTTGGCTCAAGCTATGAGTGAGCTGGAACGTCTCTCATCACAACTTGGGATACCAGGGCCTACCAGAGAACTTGCAGCTCTATTGTATAGGAAAGCTATAGTCAGAAAATTAGTACGAGGACGTTCTATTGAAGCGATGGTTGCAGCGACACTTTATGCAGCCTGTAGAATCAGACAGAAACCCAGGCCTTTAGATGAAGTAGCTGACTCATCGCGAGTTGATAGAAAGAAATTAGGTCAATGTTACCGACTTCTTCTTCGTAGCCTAGCAATCAAGATACCATTGTCCAGTCCAATAGACTACATCTCACGCTTTGCTTCGGACCTTACTTTGTCTGGTCCAGTACAGCTAAGAACTGTGGAAATTCTTCGTCAGAGTAAAACTATGGGTCTTACAATAGGAAGAGACCCTCTTGGATTGGCAGCAGCCGCAATTTACATTGCATCAATCATGCTTGATGAGCGGAGAACGCAGCGAGAGATTGCAGAAGTTGCACGGGTCACAGAGGTAACAGTTAGGAATCGCTACAAGGAAATCGTAAAGAAACTAGGAATCGACTCCATGAGTTTGGGATAGTGTTTGTCCTAGTTTCCACTAGTTCTATCAAAATAATAACCGGTATCCCCGAGAGGATAAAGATAGACTAACGTCTTCCTTTCCGTTGGAAAGTCCAATCGATTTGAACCATCTCTTCAGGGAAGCCAAGTTTTGCAAGAACGCCACCAATGACACCTCTATGATCTCCTTGGAGTTCAACGTGGCCACGCTTTGCGGCACCGCCGCAAGCAAGCTTACCTTTCAGCTTGGTAGCCAAATCATTGATATCGATGTTCTTATCAAAACCTTCGACAACGGTAGTCAAACGACCCCATTTTCTTCGTTCTACAGTCACATTAATTCTTGCCTCTTCCTGTGCTATAGTCTCACAGACACACAGGTCCTGAGGCAAACCGCAATTGGCGCAGATTCCGCCTTCGTCATCACTCACGCAGTCATTTACTCCTAAGATTTGGTTGTAGCATTGTGCTACGGAGAGGTATGTCCTTAGTGCCTTAAAAGTTATAGGACGGAACCAATGGCAAGAGTAAATAATAGAATGAACCCATTTTTTAATGGTCATGACAAATAGAATACTTGTAGTCGATGCCCTCAGTGCAGGGTCAGGTCAACGTCGCAGTTCACGTGATTCGATAGGATGTGGACCTAGAACTGTTGCAGGGGTGTTTGAGAAACACAATATCCCTTGTAAAATTCACAGAGTAGAAGAGATTCTCGATAAGCGAACGCTCCTCCGTAAGTTTGACCATGTTGCTATCAGTGCTATGACTATGGACCTTCCTGCGGTTACTAAATTTGTGAAATTATGGCGTGGTTCGCGCACCCAGGGAAGAATCATTATCGGTGGTCCAATCTCTGCAAATCCATTTCATCTGAAGGAATTGAATCCAGACGTTATTGTGATGGGAGAAGGAGAAGCAACCCTTGAAGAAATTGTGACAAAGATGTTCTTTGATAAATATGTGGAATTATCAGAAATAAGAGGGGTCGCATATCCTGTTGCAGGACAAATTATTGTGACTAAACCCAGAGATCTTATAGATTCAAAGATGCTCTCTGATAATTTCAGAGCATCAACAACCAGGATTATCGATTACAAAGCGTACCAAGCAAGCAAGGTGTATGTTGAAGTAACTCGCGGATGCTCAAATTATAGAAGAACTAACCTTCGACTTGATAATGGTCAGCAATGCTCTGATTGTGGTAATTGTGACTCTAATGATGCTAATGTGAGAATGGATTGTCCGGAGGATATACCACCAGGATGCGGATTTTGTAGTGTGCCAGGCACATGGGGACCACCGCGTAGTCGAACATCAGAAGTTATTGTGGAAGAGGTTCGTGAATTGCTTGACTTGGGAGTCCATCGAATTGTACTCGAGTCTCCAGGATTTCTGGACTTTATGCGAGGTAGTGAACCCCTAACAGATCCATGTCATCCTCCGGCAAACTTAGAGGCAATTAGAGACCTATTGAACAGACTCAATGCACTACCTCAGGTTACTAACAAAACAGCACATATCGCTATAGAAAATATGAAAGCTTGTCTATTTTCAGAGGATGTAGCTAAAACCTTAGTGGAATCTATGATGTCAAGTTCCCCTAATATTGGACTGGAAACAGGTTCCGAGAAACAACTGCGAAGTATTGGAAAGTGTGGTTCTCCCGAGGATGTAGTTGAAGCAGTTCGAATAGCATCTCAATATGGAATGAATCCCTTTGTCTATTTCATCTATGGATTACCAGGAGAAGATGAGGAAACTGTTAGAGAATCAATTGAAATCATGAAAGAGGTCAGTAAAGCCGGAGCAGAACGTATAATCATGTATGGCTTTCGCCCATTGCCTGGTTCTGCTTTCGAGAACTATCCTGAATCATCAACGAAAGATGAACTTGGGATACAACTTCGAAAGGAGGCAGACCGAATTAATCGTGAGAAGAAAGATAGCTACCTTGGAAAAATCATACGGGGCATTGCAGCTGAACCTTCGTGGGCACGCCATGGCTATACAATGGTGAGTCCCTTGGAAGAGGGACCATTAATGACTGTGCCTGGAGGTTACTCCCCAGGAACATTGTTGAATGTACTGATTTCTGAGGTCCTTAGTAGTGGATTAGTTGCAGGGAAAGTAGTTCAAGACGAATAATTCCAGTCATAGTTGTCATAGGGAAGTAACCGTTGATTGTAAGTTGGACAAACTTGGACATAAGTCTAAGCAGTCCGCCCACCAACGACAGTGGGTTTTTGAACATCCATTATGTTCCGTGCAGCATTCACGTCTGCGTGAAAGTGTTCATCACACTGTGAACAGTGGAAGTACTCTCCTCCCTTTGTTTCCTCAGTGAATGACTCGTTCTTGACACGTACTCCCCTTGCCCCACACATGTGACATGTCTGGGAGGTCCATGCTGGATTCACCAGCCAGATACCTCCGTTCCGATGACCCAGGGCCTCACGTCTGTATCGCACTCCCTCGATCATCTTCCCCCACAGGTTCGTGGAGAGGTTCCAGCTGTGTCTTCTCATGCCTCCCTTTCCTTGGAAGGAACGGAGGTCCTCAAAGTACAGTGTCTTCACGCCATGATGCTCACAGAACCACACGGTTTCAGAGGCCACTTGATGGGAGATCTCACGGTCTATGCTACGGACCTTTCGCCACACTGACTCCAACTCCTGTTCCTTCTTCAGGACAATGGCTGGAGGCTGCTGCATAGAATGTTTTCTCTCCCAGTTGTTTCTCTTCAGTGCCACCTCTGACATCAGCACTCTGGTCTGTTGTCGTAAGCGTTCTCTCTTCTCGTACAGCTCCTGTCTTCCTATCATAGTTTCTGCATAACTATCATCACCATTCTTCACTGACACCACCATGGAGTGTCTGAGACCCCTGTCCACTCCAGCCCTCCTCTTTCGCACCATTGAGGAAGAGAGTGTTGCCTTCAGTAGCTTTTCATCAGGAGCCATGAAGGGGATCAACAGTGTGACCTTCTTTTCCACCACCTTGACGATGGGAGGAGCTGACCTTCTGCCCCTCTTCAGTTCTTGAATCATCACTCTCAGGTTCTGAATGTGGCCTTCATTCTTCTCAGGCTGAGCACGTTCCTTAGCAAGCTCACGCGTGTACCGATGGAGCCTCATCATGTTGTTCAGCTGTTCACTCATGTCCTCGAAGCGAGCCGCCCGATACTCTAGTTGCATTGCTCTCTGTGTGTGCCCAAGCTTTCTCGCTTCCTCCGCCTTTCGCTTGGCCCGTGCGGCCTTTCTTGGAAGCCAGTTGAGGAATCTGAGTCGTACTGTCTGGTTCTTGTAGGGTGACTTTGTGTCCAGTTCATGCCCCTCTATTCCAGGAGGTGTCTTGATGTACACTATCACCTCATCCTCTCTCTCAGGGTCTGGCATGAACCAGTACCCCTGTCCAGTGCTGTTCTC
>JABCSP010000050.1 GCA_018238825.1 Candidatus Thorarchaeota archaeon
GTATTCTTTACCCACAAATGCAGAATTTGTGAAATAAGGATGATTTTGAACCTTGAACCCATAGCCAAGGTCTGTCAAAAACTCATGAGCCAGAATTAGACAGAGACGTCCGCCTCCCTCGGCTGATTCGAAATAATCATGGAGGATTATGTTCATCAAAAGACTTTCATGAAATCCAGATAGGCTTTGATAAGAGGCCTCGCCAAATACAACTCTCGCCGTTTTGCTATCATTATGAGTTTGCCCACAAAACGGCATACCATAGCTATCGGCAAAACCCATGGATAAAACCTTTGGGTGAATTTCAGCGTGCTTAGATTTTCATGATAATTGGCAAAGGCAATTCTTTTTCTATCCGAGGAATCCGGCCGGCCAATGGCGCTGCTCCCCTTGTGAAAGACAATGCTATCCGGGCGCCAGCCGATTTCAAACCCCACTCTTTTAGCCCTCTCACAAAAATCGAGTTCCTCGTAAAAGAGGAAGTATTCTTCATTGAGCAGTCCAACCCTTTCAAAAACCTCTCCGCGGACGAACATGGAAGTCCCATAGACATAGTTGAGGTGAACTTTCGGTCTATGACGCAAAAGATTATCCAGGATTTCATTTTCAAACAGGGGTCGGAATATGGTTGTCAGCGGATAATACCTGCAGCCGCCCGCGCACTGGACCCGGTTTTTCAGGTCAAAGTGGACGACGGTGCTGCCCAGAATTCCAACATCTTGATCCCTTCGAGCGTGAACCAAAAGGGCAGATAAAGCTTGCGGATGAACAACTGTATCGTTGTTCAATATCCAGACATACTCATAAGCGCCCTGGGAAAGCACAAAGCGGATGCCGGTGTTGTTCCCGCCCGCGTAACCCAGGTTAGAGTGGTTCTGTATAAAGATAAACGGACAAGGCGAAGACTTTCGGGCAATATCGGTATCCTGATCTAACACCAGGATGGAAGAAGAATTGTAATGCTTCCTGGCCCAGGAGAGGATCTTTTCACGAGATCCATCAGAAGAAGCGTTATCACAGACTATGATGGTTTCGATGGCAGGCTTTGAAAGGAGAAGCGAATCCAGGCATTCAATGGTATCCTGCCACCCATTCCAGTTTAAGATTATCGCACAAGCTCCAGACATGTATTTGCTTTTCCCTGCTCCTTAGGCGATGATTTCCCTGTAACAGATGATGCAATTCAATCTGAATATGGTGGAGGCGGATGGGATGCGTATGTCGCTAAATTCAGCCCATCTGGAGAGTTGTTGTATTCCACATATTTAGGCGGGGATGGTTATGAACATGTAACAACTGTAAATGTTGATTCACAAAATAATATGGTTCTAGCCGGTACTACAGAAAGTGACGAATTTCCAACGACACTTGATGCGTTACAACCTACACACGCTGGTTTCCTTGATGGTTTCATCATGAAGATTGCACCGAATGGAACCCTCCTTTATAGTACATTTTTCGGAGGTACTGGTATAGATTGGATCTATGGTATGGAGTTTGACAATAGTGGGAATTACATGTTCAGCGGTCACACTGATTCAGCTGGATTATCAACCGGCGGTGTAATTGGTGCAACTAAATCTACGGGGAGAGATGCATTCATTGCTAGAGTAAGTGCTGATGGTTCAACTAAGCAGATGTTCTCCTATATCGGAGGAGACGGTACAGATCGCGCAACGATGTTGAAGATTGACTCTGACTTGAACTATGTCATTTCAGGTTCAACAGATTCATCCAACTATCCCGTTACGGGGAATGCGTTTCAATCAGTAGCATCAGCTCATGGTGACGCTATTCTTTCTAAGATATCTTATACTGCAGCTAGCTTGGTATATTCAACACTAATCGGTGGTAATGATGATGATCCCGCAGTTAGTGTTGCTGTTGATTCAGATGATGATATGATCATCAGTGGTTATACTGAATCTGATGACCTTGCAGTTGTCAATGCGTATCAATCAGATTTTGGCGGTGGTACAGCTGACATCTTCATTGCAAAAGTCAGCAAGACTGGGTCCATGCTATTCCTGACTTATTTGGGAGGCAATGAAACCGATTATGCCTGGGAGGTTGCAGTTGATTCGGATGACAACATTATAGTTGCTGGAAGAACAGCTTCTGCTGATTATCCTGCAATGAATGGATTGAACGATACTCACTCGAGATCATTTGATGCAGTTGCTACAAAACTAACTCCTGATGGTCAGACAATATTAGTTTCTTCTTACATTGGAGGAAGTGGATCTGATATTGGAGAAGGGATGGCTGTAGATGCTGATGATAATATCGTTGTTACGGGTAGAACCGTTTCGGATGATTTTCCTATTACGGCTGGTGCATATCAGGAAACAAAAGGCGGTTCATCAGACTCATTTGTTTGTCATATCGCATTTAATGCTCCTGTGACAACTACAACAAATACATCAACCACAACGACAACTACTGACGTAGGTTTACCGATTGATACTACACTTCTTATTGGAGCTGGAGGAGTTGCAATAGTTATTGTAATCGTAGTTATTCTCAAGAAAAAGTAAGAGGCAGCACTGCCTCTCACACTCTTTTTTTCTGTGTAGCTGTTCTAAAACTAGATTGATATCAAAATTTGATACATATTTGTTGGGAGATTCTAGAGGTTTAGAAAGGATGAAGATAAGAATTCCGTTTCACGGAGTCATACTAGTTCTATTGGTATCTCTATTTCCTCTGATTTCCCCAGTACCTTTTCTAATACCAGATTCACAATTCCTTGTGACGAATGGACACGTACCATTATTTTCTCTAGCTGATGACAATAGTGAAGCAAACCTTACTTGGACCTCAAGAACACAACAAGTTCCTCAGCTTTTAGAAAACGAGAGTATAGCTGTTGGAGATCATGTTGTATTGAATGCAACATTTCCTCAGACGCAAAATGTAACAGAATGTAGATTGAATATTTGGAATACTCAAGCTAGTGTAAATACCACAGTAAGCTGTGCGGGTTCGAGTATAGTCTTAGATACTTATTATCTCAATAGATGTAATCAGACCTACAACATATTGGTGAATGGGACTACTAGCACAAATGATTCTATAATTATTGTATGGGAAAACGTGTCTATATGCAATTTCTTTGCACCTAAACCAATTGCTTTCTCTCCTATAGAATATGAGGACCTTGTTTACAATATTTCATGGAACTGCGAAGATCAGAATCAGGATGATGTAAATTACTTTTCGATATGGTTGAGTCGTGACGGTGGAGTTACTTTCGTGCTTCTTGAACAAAATTTGACTCAAACATGGTTCGTATGGGATTCAAGTACTTGGATTACTGGTGAGTATATTGCGATGATACGAGCATATAGTGTGGATTTTTCATCAATTGAATGTAGAGTAGATGATCCTCCTTCAAGCTATTGGCCTGGGGATTATAGCGATATAACGACTTACCCATTTGATGGTGGAGGTGTTGGTTCAGGCCCTTTACCTAGTTTTAGCATTAGTACAAATAGGTCCACCTATGAGTTTGATTCAACTAGCAATACGATCATAGTAGTATTCCATTTTTATGCGCGTCCACCGCCGCCTAGTATCACGTATTCTGTTACCGATAATGGAAGTCTATGGTTCCAAGGATTGTATGTACCAGAATCAAGTTACGGTTCCTTTGCAATAAATATTGATGGTCTCTCGGTTGGCACTCATGACCTCTCTATTGGATTTTCTTATGGATTAAATAATCCCCAATCACTAACGATTGTTGTAACTAGCCCTACTTCATCAAATACAACTACTGGTACTACTCTCAATTGGCCTTTAATTCAAGCGATGGCAGTTGGAGTTTCAATCGGTTCTGTGGCCATCATTGCTGTTGTGATAATTCTCACAATTCGATTAAGACGCAATCGAGCTGTAGAGTACGTGTAACTATCGTATTTTGAATCCCTTCAATAAGAAGGTTTTAGACTCGGATTGCAGTTCATCATCAGTTGGTGATGTATCACAATGGATATGAAAATTGAGAGTCTTCCGATAATAGCAATACTCATCGTCATTTCATTGATGGTGTATACAAATATTGCAATTATTGGTGATGTTGGTAGAGTTATCTCCATCGTTCCAATCTCTCTGATTATCTTGATCTGGTTTGCTGCCACAATGAAGCTAAGGAGGCAAGAAGATGTACGCTGAAATTGTAACTCTTGCCGTGATGATTGGTTGCATCCCTTGTATCATCCATAGTTGGAAGAAAAGAGGTCAATGGCCAACAATTGCTTTCTTTGTAGGTGGGTTTGTATTTGGTATTATCAGAGAGAATATTGTTGCCTTACTCCCCACGATGTATTCCTATCCAAATCATCCTCTGTATATTGGTGCTGCACCATTGATGATGGGATTTGGTTGGAGTGCCTCAATCTATGCATCTTGGTGTATCGCTGAAAGAATTCTTGAAGCGTATGTCCCTTCACAGAAAGATGGTATTTGGGCAGTTCCTCTTGTAACTGCAATAATCACTGGTGCCCTTTCGATCGTACCGGAAATTCCTGCTGGTGCTCCTGAGACCTTATGGTGGATTTGGCCCCCTGAAGCGATAACTGTTTTCTACGAAATGCCTGCAATTGTTCCATTTGGCTGGGCTGGTGCTGCATTCTTGTTCATATTGTTTTTTAAATACACATTTGAGAGAGAACGAGAACCGAAAAAAGCCGCTATCCTATTTATCGTTGCAACACTCATAGTGATTATTCTACACCTTGTGTACACACTTGGTGTAAGGTCTCTCATAGTAATGCTTCTTGGATAAAGAAAGAGGATTGGTGCTCCGGGTTTCCGAAGCACCTTTCAGAATTATTTAGATTGCTTTTCGCGAATACCTGCTTGAGCTGCAGCTAATCGGGCGATTGGCAACCTATAGGGAGAGCATGAAACGTAGTCGAGACCTATCTTGTGGAAGTATCCAACAGAACGGGGGTCTCCGCCATGTTCGCCGCAAACACCGAGCTTGATGTCGGGTCTTGTTTTTCGACCTCTCTCAATTGCAATCTCGATGAGTTGACCAACCCCTCGCATGTCAATGCTAGCGAATGGATCGTTTCGTAAGATATGTCTGTCAAGATACTCGGGCAAGAATGAATCAATATCATCCCTTGAAAAACCAAATCCCATTTGAGATAGGTCGTTGGTTCCAAAGGAGAAGAATTCTGCACTCTTTGCCATGTCTCCTGCTCGCATGCAAGCTCTTGGAATTTCAATCATCGTGCCGTACATGTATGGAATATCGAAACCAAATCTTTCTTTGACTTCTTCATATACCTCAGTTACAATGAGTTCCATTGTGCGTAGCTCTGCTGCTCCAACAGTAACCGGAATCATGATCTCAATATCGACTTTCTTACCGTCTTTGATAAGTTCTCCACCTGCTTCTAGGATAGCTCGAACTTGCATCTCGTATATCTCTGGATATGTAATCCCCAAGCGAACACCACGATGACCAAGCATGGGATTATTTTCCTTAATTGCCTCACCACGCTTCTTGACCTCTTCAAGATCGATTCCTAGAGAGGCAGCCAATTTTTCTTGACCGAATTTGCTTTGAGGAACGAATTCATGAAGGGGCGGGTCAAGCAATCGAATGGTGAATGGTAAACCATCCATCACTTCCATTGTTGCTTTGATGTCCTTCTTGACAAAGGGCTCTAACTCATCCAGGGCTCTGATTCTCTCAGAACGAGAATGGCTCATGATCATTTTACGAAGTAAGAAGAGTGGTTCATCGCTTCCTTCTCCATAGAACATATGTTCTGTCCTGAAGAGACCGATTCCTTCTGCTCCAAAATCTAATGATAGTTGGGCATCTTCAGGTGTATCTGCATTTGCTCTTACACCAAGTCGACGATACTTATCGATGAGTCCCATGAACTCTAGGAGCCTCGGATTCTCAGTGGCCTCAATCATTGGAAGTTCGCCTTCGTAGACTAAACCAGCTGTTCCGTTGAGTGTTAGAATGTCTCCTTCTTTGTAGACCTTACCATTAATGGTGACCTGCTTCTCAAAGGTGTTAATATCTAGTCCAGTCGCACCAACAATGCAACACTTACCCCACCCTCGTGTAACAAGAGCAGCATGGCTCGTCATTCCACCACGAGCAGTCAATATTGCAATAGCAGCTCTCATACCCTCAATATCTTCTGGTGAGGTCTCTTCACGGACAAGAATGACGTTCTTTCCATTCTTTTTCCATTCTACAGCTGCTTCTGATGTGAAGACAATTTGACCAAAAGCACCTCCTGGACCTGCGGGGAGCCCCCGTGCGATCGAAGTTGCTTTTTCTTCTGCCTTAGAATCAAGAATTGGATATAGTAGCTGACCAAGTTGGTCTGGGTTCATCCGTAAGATTGCAGTTTCTTCGTCAATCTCCTTATTCTCCAACATATCCATTGCGATGTTCAGAGCTGCAGTAGCTGTCCTCTTTCCAACACGATGTTGGACCAAGAATAGCTTATGATCCTCAATTGTGAACTCAAGGTCTATCATATCTGTAACATCTTTTTCAAGAATTCTATTGATTTCGACAAGTTCCTTGTAATTCTCTGGCATTGCTTCTTCCAGAGTTACCAAGTCCTTACTTTGGTCGTTCTTACTGGCCTCATTCATTGCGTTTGGAGTTCGAGTACCAGCAACAACATCTTCTCCCTGTGCATTAATCAAGAACTCTCCATAGAATTGGTTCTCTCCAGTTGCAGGATTTCGTGAGAATGCAACTCCAGTTGCCGAATCGTCTCCCCGGTTGCCGAAAACCATAGCTTGTACTGTACATGCAGTTCCCCATTTGTCCGGAATGTTTTCGATTCTTCTGTATGCAACAGCTCGATTTCCGCCCCAGGATTTGAATACAGCACGTACTGCACCCCAAAGTTGTTCATATGGGTCGTCGGGGAACTCCTTACCAAGAGTTTTCTTTACTGCATCTTTGTATTCATTACAGATTTCTTTCAGCTGTTCAACGTTGAGGCAAGTATCAGTTAGGCAACCTGCTTCTTTCTTCTTTCTCTCAAGGATTCTCTCCATCTGAGCTCTAATCCCATGTCCTTCTTCAGGTTCAATACCCGCGGCTTTCTCCATGACCACATCACTGTACATCATGATTAGTCGGCGGTATGAATCATAGACAAATCGCTCATTCTCACTAATCTCAATAAGTCCTGGAATCGTAGATGTTGTTAAACCGACGTTTAAGACGGTTTCCATCATACCGGGCATACTTTGTCTTGCACCAGAACGTGTGGAAACAAGCAGTGGATTCTTTGGGTCTCCAAATTTCTTCCCCATCGCTTCTTCAATGAACTTCATTGATTCTGTTGCTTCTGCTTTTGTTTCTTTGCTGAAATCTCCAGTTGCAAGATAGTTATTGCAGACATCTGTAGTTATAGTGAAACCTGGTGGTACAGGCATTCCAAGGAGAGTTGCTCCTGCAAGTGAGGCACCCTTTCCACCAAGCAAATTCTTCATAGTGTCATTACCATCGGCTTTTCCAGCGCCGAATTTGAAAACGTGTTTGCCTTCTAGTTTTGTCATCTTGATGTCAACTCACCTTTGCTTGTATTTGGTAGTAGTTGAGGTTACAGTCCGGTAATTCGAACTGACTCATTCGAATATTGTGCAATTGTTATTTTACATTGAAGATAGCAACTGCGATTGGTGCCCATTTCTTCAATGCATCATTAATAATCTGTCTATAGTGGCGAAGCCATTTTGAATTATGGTCTATCCGAAAGCCTTTTTCCCAAATTGAATAGCAATTTGATTTACAATCTTGAAGAAATTACGATTCATTTCGAGGAATGTAGTATGATTGACCTCACAAAAAACGAAGACCAGCTTAAAAGAACAGTAAAACGTGCCAGAGAACGGAATATTGTTATTCCTACTTATGAACAAATGAAGAACCCAAGTCTGATTCCTGATAAAATTAAGAGTGAACTATGTGATATTGAACTCTGGGATGTTGTTCCTCAGAATCTTTGTAGAATTACTTGGAAAAACGAACCTCAAGACAAGGGTGGTCTCTATCGCCCACTTGCAAACTACATGGAAATTCCTCCTGAACTTACAGGTGTGGAAGCTAGAATTATTGCTCTGGTTGGAAAATGGTTTCCCACTGGGTCGCACAAAGTCGGTGCTACATTCGGATGTTTGGTTCCTCCCCTCGTAACAGGTCAATTTGATCCTACTTTCCACAAAGCTGTTTGGCCCTCCACTGGAAATTACTGCCGCGGAGGAGCTTATGATGCGTCAATTCTTGCTTGTGAAAGCATTGCAATTCTTCCTGAGGAGATGAGCCAAGAACGATTCGACTGGCTCAAGACTGTTGCAGGTGAGATTATCAAAACCCCTGGCTCTGAGAGCAATGTAAAGGAGATCTATGATGAGGTCAAGCGACTGCTAGTAACTAGAGAGAATCTATTTGTTTTCAATCAATTCTCAGAATTTGGAAATTACCTATTTCACTACGACGTGACTGGAAATGCCATGACTGAGATACTTGACAAAGAGCTTGGTAATGATAAATACCGTGGAGTCTGCCTTACAACTGGTTCTGCCGGAACAATCGCATGTGGGGACTTCATGAAGCAGGCTTACCCAACTTCAAAAATTGTAGCGGGTGAAGCAGTTCAATGTCCAACCCTATGGTTGAATGGTTACGGGGCTCATAGAATCGAAGGCATTGGTGACAAACATGTACCTTGGATTCACAATACTCGAAATACGGACATGATTATTGCAATCGATGATGTTGATGCGATGAACCTCATGAGACTATTTAATGAACCTGAAGGTCGTAAATATCTCGTTAACGATGTTGGTGCCCCAGAAGAAACAGTATCCCAGCTTGGATTATTAGGTATCTCAAGTATAGCTAATCTTCTGATGAGCATTAAATTCGCAAAATACTACGAACTTACCAAGAATGATGTTGTTCTAACCATATTCACAGATTCAATGGACTTGTATCAATCACGCATGCTTGAAGCTCAAGCAACTTATGGAGCATACTCGGTCAAGGATAGTGTGAAGGACTACCATGGTCATCTGATAGCCCAGAAGACTGATGCTCTGATTGAACTTGATTATTATGAGAAAAAGAGAGTTCATCACCTTAAGTATTACACATGGATCGAGCAACAAAGCATGGAACTAGATGAGTTGAATGATCAGTGGTACGACTTCCCAGGATACTGGGAAAATATTCAACAGATGACTCCCAAGATTGACACTCTAATCACTGAGTTCAATGAGAAGGTAGGTCTCATCTAGATTGTCATATACTGATGCTTTGCATTTATCAGGACTCTTGATACTCATAATCTCGGTTGAACTCTAAATGGAAGAGATTACCATCAAGTATTGGAGTCCACATGGTAAACAAGAGGAAACCAAGTTTCAGAGTGGACATTCTAAAATTGATTTGGTGATGCGGGCGGCAAAGAGGGTTGATTTGAGCGATATAAGCAAATGTAGCAAGCTAAAGAAACTTGATCTGTCGCGTAATATGCTTGAAGAATTAGACCTCTCCCCAATTTCAGGCTGCACCTCAATACAAGAGATTAACCTCCAGAGTAATCACTTGACTACATTGAATCTCTGGGCTCTGAAGGAGTGTATTGAACTTAGATACGTTGATGTATCTGAGAATCTATTACATGGATTGGACCTTACACCAATTTTTCTTGAGACCCGTGTGCGAATGGATTCATCAGTAGTTGTATCTGCAGATAATATGCTTCGTTATGTTTTCACTAAAGAGGAGCTCGTTAAACAGTTTCAGCTATTTCGACCAGATGGTGCCCCTTGGACTGTTCCACCTGTTGTGATATGGAATATGTATAATGAGATGACTAAACGATTTGATTGGTCCGAGCTGAAAGAACGAATAGATTGTGTACTTCAAAGAATGTCGAAAGATCAGTGGTATGGTGCTCAAAGAGGCTTATTACATGGACTTGGAATACCTGAAATTGCAGGAATTGATTGCGACCCACACATGCTACTAGAATTGACTGATGATAAACTGTCATTTGAGGATGCACGACAGGCAATCTTTGATAGAGCTATTCAGATACTCGAATGGCAATTGAATGATGACGGTCCTACACTATTTTTGGATATTGAGAAAATGAGAAAAACCAGTGCCTCGAAGTTAATTCCCCTCATAGTGGAACAGAGGAAACATGAATTAGAAAATTCAATAATCTTAGTAAAAGGAAGTACTGTCTTTTTGAGACCTCTCTGGTTGACTCATTATGGATTCAAAATATTGTTAGCTACAGGAATGGGATTGACAACAGACCTTGAGGGTCTTGATAGACTTCGAAAAAGCTTTGGCGAACTAGATTTGGAATTGGCAACACAAAAGGTGACTGTCGCTAAGGATACGTATGAAGGCAAAGCATCACGAGGAATGCAAAGACATGTTTTTGATTTGATTCGTGGATCTTTTGACTAACCTATTGTTGAATCTTACCCTGTTCGACAGGTTAAATTATAGATTTGCAAGTGAACTACAAAACATGGAGTTGCTTTTCGATTGACTAGGTATAAGAAAGTCTTCAATGAACCTCTAGTCCGGGTTCGGATTAGTAGACTTAGATTTCCCAAGTCATGTCCTGTTTGTGGAGAACCTGCGACTGCAACTTCCTTGATAACAACAAGTCCGAAGAGTAAACGATACATACGACCACATTGGGATCCTGCTTTTTATTCACGGAGTAGAAAGCGCTTAGGTTTCTCATTACCACAGAAGAAGACATTCAATGTTCCAGTCTGTGATAGCCATGAAATAGTAGATGATGGTGATTGGAGAATGAGAGGTATTGCGTTTCTCTTTGTCGCTGTAATCGCTAGTT
>JABCSP010000406.1 GCA_018238825.1 Candidatus Thorarchaeota archaeon
TTTACTAAGAGCCATCAGGTCAGGTTCATTAATCTCGACATTATAGTGACCAAGATTTCCAAGAACTGCACCTGACTTCATCTTCTTGATGTGCTGACCAGAGATGATATCCTTCATGCCTGTTGCTGTAAGGAAGAGGTCACCTATTGAAGCTGCATCATCCATCTTCATGACTTGATAACCGTCCATTCTTGCTTGTAATGCACGTACAGGGTCAACTTCGGTAACAATCACATCGGCACCTAATCCCTTGCCTCGTAGAGCCATCCCGCGGCCACAATAACCATATCCACCAATAACGACTGTCTTCCCAGCTATCAACATATCAGTCGCCCTTAACACACCATCAAATGCACTCTGACCTGTTCCATATACATTATCGAACAGATGCTTGGTATCTGCATCGTTGACTGCCATAATTGGATACTTGAGTTTACCATCTTCTGCCATGGCTCTAATTCTAATAACTCCCGTAGTAGTTTCTTCCGAACCACCGTGAAGATGCGGTATCAACTCTTCATGCTTCTGGTGCAATGTGAAGATGAGATCTGCACCATCATCAAGAGTTAGGGTTGGTTTGATTTTCAGGGTCTGTTCTATACACCAGTAGTATTCCTCTGTATTTAGACCGTACCAAGCAAAGACTGATACATCATTTGCAGCGAGTGCTGCTGCAACTTTGTCGTTGGTTGAGAGGGGATTACAACCTGACCATGCAACATCTGCACCAGCTGCTCGAAGGGTTTCAACAAGTACTGCTGTTTCCTTTGTTACGTGTAAACAACCAGTAATCCTCATTCCCTTCAGAGGCTTTGTCTTGGAGTATTTCTCCTTCAAATGCATAAGAACTGGCATGTTCTTTTCAGCATAATCGATTAACATCCTGCCTTCTTCAGCAAGCTCGATATCTTTTACCTTGTAATTTGCCATACTAATCGCCGACCGTTCTCGTTAGAGAAACTTATATGAATCTTACATTGTAGCAAAGAATGATTTGCACGAAACTGAGGATAAAATGGTGCAAAATATTACTGATAGTGAACAGAGGCTCTTGAAGGCTCTATTAGAGAA
This sequence comes from Candidatus Thorarchaeota archaeon, assembly GCA_018238825.1. GTDB lineage: Archaea > Asgardarchaeota > Thorarchaeia > Thorarchaeales > Thorarchaeaceae > SMTZ1-45. Next base: position 1,072 of record JABCSP010000406.1, read on the forward strand.
CTCGAGGTCGAGTCTTGCCATTCTGGGTAAAAATGTAGGAAAGAGTCGTAATTGGGTCGCACGAACAATTCGTAAACTAGTGCGTAACAGAGTCCTGTTAGCTTATGTGACTGTATTTAATCCTGCACAGGTCTATGCTGAACGCAACACAATGCTTCTCATTAAGACCAATCCCCGAGAGCTCGATGTGAGTCAGGGTCTCTTGGAGATGGCAGAATTGGAGTCGCTGAATGGAATCACCGGGGAACACTCCCTACTAGGGTTGTTTCGGTTTCGCGGTTCTGGTACTTTCGAGCAATTCTTGGATGAAGTCGATCAGGTTGTGGCGAAATCAAAAGCCGACAAGTATCAGCTTGTTCAAGTTCTAACAACTTACAAAACTCATGGGTTCACACTTGAAACCCCCTCACTGAAACCCCAACTTGTATCTTCAAAAGATTGGGAGTTGATGAGAACAATATACCGTCAGGCTCCTACTGAGGATAATCCTTTCCCATTACCACAGAACGAGATTGGAAAGAGAATGGAGCCTTGTCTCAGTCAGCCTGCTGTGTCGAAAGCGATGAGGCGACTTGAAGCGCGTGGAGCTATAGTTGGTTATTCCGTAGACATCAATTTCTCAAACCTCGGTTATCCAATCAAGTTCTTCCTACAGATTAAGCCAAAACCTGGGACAATTGCACAAACAGCCAGAACGGTCTGCACTATGGAGGAGGTCTGGGATTTGCATAGGACTAGCGAGGACTATAGTCTCTTTGCTACCGTCCGAACGGATAGTGTTGATGGATACAACCGTTTCCTCAGACGGCTTTATGCAAATGAGGATATAATTGATACTCAGTCCCAAATCTCACTTGAGGAGTGGTTTGTGCCAGTTCATTAAGCCGCACTGGTCTTACCAACCCAAATGTTGCCCCATAGATCCTTTCCCCAATATTTTTTCAGAATCAGCACCCAACACACAACCATAATCATGTTGGTCAATACATTCGCCATTAGATAGGCAATCCCGTTGATACTTCCAAATGGCATGAAGAGAAGAACCAACGGTCCTACAACATCAAACGGGTCTACCCATGGCCAAAGAATTGGATTGAACCAGTGCATTGGATAATCTAGCAACAGGTGCGAAAGGACTCCAATAAGGCACGATGCGACCAATATTTTTGACATTCCACATACTTCGTTCAATCTCTCGCGATCGACACCAAAAAGAGTGGAGATTATTGGAGCATAGAGAATCCAGGTAACGATAACAGCTAGAATGGTCCCTACTGTAACTGCTCCAATCAGACTGTGTAAGAACAAATGGTCTGGCAAGTCACTAAAGAATATCCACATCAGTGGTACTTCAATATCAGGCATTACTCCTGTCCTCATATATTCTAATTGCTTAAAGTATCTAACAGATGATTGTGGAGATTTGATGCCCTCTGCTTTAGGAAGACCAAAACCTGGTTCTGCTGTAGTTATTGCTGTCTTCTGTAAAGTAGCAGTTCTAATGTTATCTATTATATGTGGTTTGGGTTGTCTATAACCTGTTGTAGTAAT
>JABCSP010000407.1 GCA_018238825.1 Candidatus Thorarchaeota archaeon
TTTGAAATTCATAGGATACATATACATAAATTCCACTCTACCTACAGGCATTGATGAATTTAAATTATTCAAAATATGATCAAGTAGAGTTTCAACAGAATTGTGTTCGAAATCGATGCCTAGAATTGGTGGGTCGCTCATCCATTTCACCAAACGATGGACTGCGGCAGGCATCAAATCTGGTAAACAAATTCGTACAAAAAACCTTCGTACTTTCACTTGAATTGTTCAGTTTCAGAGAATGAATTCCAACTGCCAGCTTTCAAATCGTGTTCAAACAACGCCTTTGCGTATTTGATTGCATGTGGGAGAACATCACCAACTGCAATCTCATGCTTTCTATCCACAGGCTGAGGATGCCATACTGATATTGGAGCCCAAGGATCCTCTTTCAATGCTTGCTTAATCTCAGTCTCCTGGTCTGCATCTAGACTCATTTTTGATTTGAAATAATCTAGACCTACAGATTTCTTGATACGGGCAAAAAGGACCATTGGTAATTTGTGCTTAGCACCAGTGCTATCTTTTACAAATGACCGGAATGCGAGTAAAGATCCCTTCAGGGAATTGTTCTCGCTGGTAACTCTCATTTCTGCAGTTACGATTTTACCTCGTCTATGCTCCCCAAGAACCTGCGATTCCCATGGTCCCTTTTTCCATTTCTTGAACTCTTTATTGTATATCCAAGATTTCTGCCATTGTCTAAATGACTTCATATCAAGAGGTATGGAAGATTCAAGTAGAATTTCTTCTCTGGCTTTTTCAAGTGGTTCGACAAACAACTTAATTCTCATGCGCTATCGGTCCTAAGTACGAACTCCATTGTGGAATGAGCGTGACGCAAGATAAGGATTTTTGATTTATAGGGAGCTCAATTATGTCGACTCTGTTCCAAACATGGGTGAAAGATGAATCATCATTTGGCCTAGGAGGTAGGTTACCCCCACTGCTTCAATACCGCTGAGGAAACTAGAATCCCTTAGTATTTTGTATCCAAGGATGTAGTCAGATATGAAGAACAACAGAAAACCAAGGATTAGACAAACGCTGAAAAGTTGAGGAAAGCCATCGAACCGCTTTGTTATACTAAATACCAAGGATGAAGTTAGAAAAATTCCATATCCTAACAACCCTATACTGATGACCATTTCAGCTGGATTGAGTAATGTAAAGAAGAACAGAATAAACACCACGGCTAAGCCTACAATCCAGATCATTAGATTCCTTGTGATTAGTTTTGGAGATTCACTTCTAAGAAGAAGTGGTGAGCGATTTCGCAGAGCCAGCATGTAAACCATATGTCCTAGTGCAAAAAACAAGACCCCATTGATGAGACTCTCTCCAGGTATGATGTAGAACGCTCCGGCCATGAGGAGGTCCGCGATAAAGCAAACTAACATTGCAATGAACATGAATAGTGTAAAGCGCGACCAATTAGCATCATCTTTCTTGTCCACGAAATTGACCAAAGCTAGGACAACAATCATTGCTGAACCTGATAGAAAAATCCAGTTAGGAGAAAATGTACCTACAAAAAACTGAGTCAACACGATTGTAACCAAGATTGCAATCACGATAAGTAATCGCAGGATTCCAAGTGGTGTCTTGTAATCTGGCATTCAAATTCCACCTCAAGTAGATATCCAGAAATGAACCAATTGGTGAATGTTAAGGATTACGGAAATCACTCAGGGTCGGATTTAAGTACGTGAATAGACGAATACATCATAATAGTATATATTAATTCACAGGAGAAAGAGATTAACAAGTTGGAGTAAGGACCTTGTCGTTTGAGCCTGCACGCCCAGTGAATAACACAATATCAGACATACCACTAGTAGGTGAGTCTATACTCTACGATGTTTTCAAACGGGGCGGTGAGCTAACAAGTGATCGGATTACAAAACTTGAGCGAATGTTCTATAGTATTTTAGACAGATGGATCGTTGTAAGAATGATGCTAGTCCTTTTCCGGGCGTTTCAAATTCTTTGGAATTAGCAGTGCACATCTATTCCCAGCTGATTGAACACTATGTTGAATTGGCAGTACCCATTTTACCTCCAGCAGTCCATGAACGATTTCTCTTAGCGCCTACTCTTTTTGTCAACTCTGGAGAACTGAATATACCTGAGCTAGTGAAACGAAAATTCAATCTCCTTACATTGTCCAATTCAAATTCTTGGAATCTCTCCAAAGTAATGATTAAACTTGTTCGTGCTGCTGTAGCAGCAGACTTGCAGAACAATAAAATGCGTTAGAGTTCCTCTTGACCATACGGAATGTAAGAAGCTATTTCTTCAGGAGTGCGATGAAACCTTCTCTCAAACATATTGTTTTCAAGTTCACCAACAATAATTCTCTCAATGATTCCCCATTCAATATTTTGGACAGCAGTTCTCATGGAAACACCAACAAGACCTGCTATCTCTTCAATAGATATCCATTCGTGATTATTAGCAGTCAGTAAGCATTCAATCCTACTCTTTTCCTTTCTATTCTTCAAACGGGTTTCAATAAGTGGCAATAATCCAGAAATCAGCATTAAGAGGATTAATACTATTGTGAGATTCTCATCCAACTAAATCACCTGCTTACTCTACAATCATC
>JABCSP010000408.1 GCA_018238825.1 Candidatus Thorarchaeota archaeon
GAGGACTACCAGGTGAAGGGTTTCAGTGGGGGGATGAAACGAAAAGTCCTCGTTGCGAGAGCCTTAGTAATTGAGCCGGAGGTTCTGTTCCTTGATGAACCTACGACTGCAATTGATACCCTTGGTGCTCGGATTGTTCGAAACCTCTTGAAGAAAATCAGTTCTGAACAAAAACGGACGGTGATACTAACAACACATGACCTCAATGAGGTCAAAGAACTCTGCGATAGAGTAGGAATATTGAATGAAGGAAAGCTGGTTGCGGTTGGAAAACCAAGTGAGCTTGAAGAGAAATTCCGTGCTGCCAATCTTGAGGAGGTCTTCACAGGGCTTGTGACTGGAGAGGGTGTCTATGGAGGTACAGAGTCATGAAAATACCGGGAGTTGATGTAAAGACCCTGTGGATGATCCGAAAAGAGATCAGAGAGGTTACTCGCTCACGATGGTTGATACTGGGATTCATCATCAGTCCCATGTTTGCATGGGCGTTTCAGGGTGCGTTTCTCTCCTTTATTGTAGCACAGACAACTACGGAAACAGAACAGGTCTTCATCACAATTGAGGATGACGGAGAGTGGGGACGGAATCTGTATGAGGAAATTGTTAGAAACAAGACAAAATTGCTAATTGATCCCCTTGTCAATATCACAAGAGAAGAAGGGGAAACAATGATTTCTGAAAAGACGCTTTCAGTGTGGGTGTGGATACCAGAGAATTTCACGCAAGATTTACTTTCCAGCAACCACACTACGTTAGTTGTATGGGTGAATACAGCAAACTTCCGTGCAACTGCTGCCGCAGCAAGGATAGATGCATTTACTAAAAGCTACATCAACGAGATTGAAATTATAAGAAACGTTAACGTAAACTGGTACACAATCGCACCAGAAGCAACCTATGGACATCAGTTAGCTATCTTCTTGGTCATGTTAACATCAGTTCTTGCTCCTGCGCCATACATCAGTAAGTCATTCGCTGGAGAGAGGGAAGCTAAGACACTTGAAGCATTGTTAGTAGTGCCTATGAGTAGAATAAAGATTCTAGGCTCAAAGCTGGTAGCAGGCATTGTTTTAACATCAATTTACTCTATTTTCACAGCTATTGGAATATTGACATACAATTTATCGATTATCCTGAGAGTTGCTGATCTTTCAGAGGATTATCAACAATTATACATAGATCTCTACACTGTCAATGCAGCCACAATACCACTCATAATGTTCTGTCAGTTTCTAGTGTTGCTATGTGCAATAGGAATTGGAGTAGTAATATCATGCCTTGCCAAAGACAGAGCTACTTCAGAATCAGTTAACAGCATGGTAATGCTGATTCCAACCTTTGCCATTGGAATCCTTGGCTTCACAGGGAGCATTCTTCAATACAGTGGAATTCTGGGATGGATCATCCTTGCAATACCATTCACTCATGCAATTCTCTTCATGAATACCGTTCTGGCAGGGACTGGAACACTGATTGGACTCTCTATCAATGTAGCCTACATGATGGGCTTCACAATCGTCTTCATGTTGATTGGAGCCAAGCTCTTTGAGAGAGAGGCAATAATCGCTTAGACTGTTAGAGCATAGGCCACTTAGGGCTGATATCAACCTCAGCCCGCTCTAACAGGTCAACAATGTGAGCGCGAGCCTTGCTTTTGACCTGCTCTACGTCGAGGGTCACGAGCTGCTTGTTGTTCATCAGAATCGTACCGTTTACAATGGTTGTATCAACACTCAGACCATTTCCACTATAGACTAGATTTGAAACAGGATTGACCGAGGGAGTAAGTCCAAGGTCGTGCATATCAATGAGGATAATGTCTGCAAGCTTTCCAGCCTCCAACGATCCAACCGTATCATCAATGCCCATAGCGACAGCACCACCAAGGGTAGCCATCTCAATCACATTCTCCGCACTAACAACAAGAGGGTCATTCGCAACCGGTTTGTGAATAAGAGCTGCAAGTCGCATCTCACGAATCATATCATAGGTATTGTTACTAGGACCTCCATCACAACCTAATGAAGTTGGTACACCAAGGTCCAGCATCTGAGGGACCTTTGCAAAACCAGAAGCTAATTTTGTGTTACTTGCTGGACAGTGAGCAATGTTCGATTTTGTTTCTGCCAGTACTTTCAATTCAGCATCTTCAAAGTGGATTCCATGGGCAAAAATCATCTCAGGACCAAGTAAGTCATGTTTACGGGCAAATCCAGAGAGGTTCGTATCAAAGTTTTCCTTGACATATCGAACATCGTCAATTACCTCTCCAAGATGCATGGTCATGCGGGTGTTCTTCTCACGGGTTTTGTGAGCAACATCCTTGAACAGCTCTGGAGTGACTCCTCCAAGAGACCTCAGTCCATACCAGACCTGAATCCTACCGTCTGCCTTTCCATGCCACTTGTTATACATCTGTTCGGTTTCGGTCAAACATACATCTGCATCTTCAACCATTCCGGGATACATGATATCTGAACTATCAGCGTAGCCTGTCAAATCCATGACTATCTTCGAAAGCGCACCACGCATTCCGATCTTGTCTACAGCCTTGGCAATCCCATCGAAGCCGTATCTTGAGTGAATCATGCACTCA
>JABCSP010000051.1 GCA_018238825.1 Candidatus Thorarchaeota archaeon
ACAAGAGAAGGAGAAATGTCTTCTCAAAGCCTTGGAACTCGACCCAAATTCAGTTTATGCTTGGAATAATATTGGTTTAGCTAGACGCGCATTAGGTGATATAGACGATGCTATTGCAGCTTTCTACAAGGGTGTTGAAGCAGGACCTCATCGTAAGCAAGCATGGATAGATTTAGTGAGATTACTAAACAAAGCAAATCGACAAGAGGAAGCTTTGCGAGTGATAGATGAAGCAACAACTGCGGGAATTTTCTCAAGAAACACTGAGGGTACTGCACTTATTCAGTAAATCATTTAGTCAGGTTATTTATGTTGATAATATGTATAACAGTGTCTGCACCGACTTAATCGATGTGGTTTGAGAAAAGATTGTAGATGGTTGTGACAAGACAATCAAGAGCAGATAGTGGCTCTAGGACTGCTCCATCCAGGAGATTCCTGTTAGGAGTACCTGTACCATTGTTGGATATGATATGACCCGAATCTGTTTGAAAAGCAGTAATGTATACCCATGAGCCGTCTGTGTATATGATTTCAATATCATACCAAATACTTGGACTTGGTTCTAATAACGCTAGAGTCGAGGTATTTGAAGAAAATGTCTGGTTCAGTCCTTCATAGAGTGCATCGTTTATCGATTCAACTTCTTCTGGGGTGACTGTGAAGGTCCTGTCATATATCTCAAGATTTTCATAATAACCAGCGGAATCATCCATGAAATTTGCATTGACCTGCCAAGAACCATTCTCCAAAAATACAAAGTTCGCCTCAGCTAGTTCAGGATACAGTAAGTCCGTGCTGTTGCCACATATCTTCAGCGTTATTATCCCTGTAGAGTTTGGGGTGACATCTGGATTATCAGAGTTGGACATCGACAGAAAAGCTGCACCAGAGATGCCGATTATTATGATTGTTACGACAATAACTACCTTAGAGTTCTCTGAACCCATTTGTGTGTCCTCCAAACCCAGCACTGTATATGCCCTTCTTCTCATCAACTTTTTGTTCTCGGCTTGTGCTACGTTCTTATCAAAACGGCTGTTTACGAAAGGGTACAATTTTAGGGGACTTGTTTTGGTAAAGGCTTGAAGGATTTTTAGTAAGGTGTCTAGTTGTGTTCAAAAGTGAAAGATTACGCCAACAAGTAGAGTTCCTGAAAGAAATAGATGATCTAAAACAGATTTTTCGTCAAACTGTGCTAACTAAAGATCGGCGTCAGGAAAATGATGCTGAACACTCTTGGCATCTTGCAATGCTAGTGATGGTACTCTCAGAATATTCTAACCAATCATCAATAGATCTTCTCAGAACAGTAAAGATGGTTCTAATTCATGATATCATAGAGATTGATGCAGGAGATACATTCTGTTATGATGACCATGATAGAAATGCAAAGACTGAGAAGGAACGAAAGGCAGCACATCGCATCTTTGGTATTCTTCCTGAAAACCAGGCACAAGAATTCATTGATCTATGGGAAGAGTTTGAAGCAATGGAAACACCTGAAGCGCAGTTTGCTGCCGCCGTAGATAGATTGCAACCATTATTGCTTAATTATTACTCAGAAGGGTATGCGTGGAAAAAACATGGAATAAAGAGAAGTCAGGTAATCGAACGTAACCACCACATTTCCAAAGGTTCCAAAGTTCTATGGGAATTTGCAGAGAATCTCATTGAAGAGTCCGTAAACAAAGGATATCTCATTGATGGATGAGTTAGGTTATACTAGTTCTTCGGCATCTGGTTTCCACGCAGGGTCTACAATACATAGAAACTCCAGATTATCAGAGCCTATATTTTCAATCCACTGAACTGAAGGTGGATGAATGTAGATCGTATCTCCAAGTGATACTTCAGCTGTTTCATCATCTATGTGCATCAGTCCTTTTCCTTTCAGAATGTAATAGACCTCAGATGCTTCATGGAACTTGTGAGGAAGTGATTTCTTCTCGGGTTTCAATGTGGCATGGGCAAGACTGTAGTTGAGGACCAGTGGTTGAGATTCGTGTTTTGGATTGAGGATTTCACGTATTGTGGTGTTATCTAATGCGTTTATCGACTCTCGCTCGTGTAATTTCCTAATCAGCATAATTACTCAATCCTCTAATTAGAAATCTGGTGGTTTATTGTTATACCATCGAGGTATCTTCCCCATTGCAGGTTCATATCCAGAAAGGACATGACGTGCAAGTATCAATCGCTGAACTTCGCTAGTTCCCTCATATATCTGGTACAGTTTTGCATCCCTGAATAACTTCTCAACAGGGAATTGATCAATGTACCCATAGCCGCCATAGATTTGAACTGCCTCGCTTGCTACTTCCATTGCCACATCAGTAGCGAATGCTTTAGCTGCACTTGCAGGAATTGTAGAATCACCATCAAAATCAGTGGTCCATGCAGCTTTGAGGTACATAAGACGAGCAGCTTCTATTTTCATGAACATTTCAGCAAGTTTGAACTGAATTACTTCAAAGTTTTGAAGTTTTTCGCCAAAAACCTCTCTTTTTCCAACATAATCACGAGCATATTCCATTGCAGATCTTGCTAGACCTGTAGCAAATGCCGCAATTGCGGGACGTGTCATAGAGAAAGTCTTCATTGCAATCTTGAAGCCTTCACCCTCAGAACCCAGCATATTCTCAACAGGCACTTTCACATCTCTTAGTATCACAGATGTAGTAGTTGATGCTTTATGTCCCATCTTCTCAACTGGTCGACCAACCTTTAATCCTGGAGAGTCTGCATCTACTATGAATGCGCATAATGCCTTGTGTCTTTTACTCGGATCAAGACTAGCAAAGACTGTGAATGTATCTGCATGAGGGGCATTTGTTATCCAAAATTTTGAACCATTCAGAACATAGACATCGCCATCTTGTTCAACACGAGTTTGAATTCCTGCTACATCAGAACCCATACCTGGTTCAGAGCAGGCAAAGCTGATAAACTTCAGATTTTCAGTGAGCGGTCTGAGATACTTCTCTTTTTGTTCATCTGTACCTGCAACAAGGATTGGTTCTGCTCCTAGGGAATTGACATAGATACTTGTTGTCATTCCTGCGCAACCTGCAGCCAACTCTTCAACAACTGTACACTGTTCTAGAGTGCCAAGTCCTTGGCCACCATACTCCTTTGGGATTGCTAGATTCATCAAACCAGCTTCCCAGCATTTCTGCATGATTGGTCGGGGAAATTCACCAGTCTTGTCATAGTAATGTGCATAGGGAAGCATATACTCCTGAGCAAATGCTCGAGCACTGTCTCTCAACTCTATCTGTTCTTTGGTCAAGGTGAAGTCGATCATGATACTCACTCTAATTGTGGCTGATGCCCGCTTCTTCTCAGCGGGTGCTTAAGTTAATTCCTAAGTATCAGAACTGATTGATATTCTAAGTTTGAGAGGTGATTTGTCGCACTACCTCTGGAAGACTCCACTTGAGATCAAGGACAAGTGCCCCATCAGCTGGAGCTGGACATCTACGTACGCACGTACGACAAGCAACGCACAACCAAAGATCTACTTCTACCGATCCAAAACCTGGTGATTCCTTTTCAAACACAATATTATCAGTTGGTTTTGTGGTTGCGAGTGATTTTACAGTCGTATAGAATAGGCTTCTGTTTGTCGGTAACTCAGCAATTGCCTCATCTGAGAACTCAAACATTTCAGGTATGCGGAGTACAGGTGTGAGTTTAATTGCATTTTCTGGACATTCAAGTTCACATAATTTACAACCTAAACAGCGTGAATGAGTCCATTCAATTGTACCAAAGCCCAATAATGGAGCATAACCCATCTGGCTCTTGTACTCTTCCAGAACAGATGGAACATCCACATCTGCTAAATCAGCCACAGTAACTTTTTGTCTTGTAGATGGTAACTTTGCACGAGTACGATAGGTAAGTAAGACTGCAGACTGTATCTTCTCTTCCACTTCATTTAGAATCGTTTCAGCAATAATGGAGCCGTGGATACTTACTTTTGTCAGCTTATCACGAGATCTAGAGAAAGTTTCAAGAGAAACAGCTAATTTTCCGATATCTTCGGCCTTCAAATCAGAGAGAAGAGTTTCGATTTCTTTTCGTGCTGTGGTAAGCTGAAGAGCTATGTTTGAAACCATCTGAACTGTGACTTCAGCCTCTATTGGCGTACGAAGGACATCATACAGGATATACCCATGTTCTTCTCCAACTGTAACAAGGTCCTCATTTCGTTTCATCTGGACAAGATGAAGAAACACCTTATCTTGAGGTATACCTGTCTTCTCGGTAAGGTCTTTTGATGTCAAAGCTCCTTTTTCTCGAACTACTGCTAGAATCGTACCTCGCTCAACCTCGTCCTGAAGGAATTTCTTCACCAGTGGTTTATTTGCTTCAGGGTCAATCCTTCCACCATACACTGTTACATCCATGTTCGAGATTGAACAGTTAATACATCTACCAGCTTCGGTTGCAGATATTGCATCATTAAAACCAAGCTCAACTTCATCAAAGGTTGTAGCTCGGGTTTCTGGTTCCAATACAGGCATTGTTGCTCTTTGCTCTTCTTTTGCCTGTGCCTTGTCGGCTTCTACAGTTGCGATTATAGTTCCAGAGGTAGTGATTTCTTGAGAAATGGTTTCTCCACGAAGATACTGATTTATTGAAATCGCAGCCTTCTTTCCAGCTCCAACCGCCTTGACTACAGTAGCAGGACCTGAAACCGCATCGCCTCCGGCAAATACACCTTGAACACTTGTTTGATGGGATAGTGGATTAGTCTGTATTAGACCCCACTCAGTGTATTCTAGGTCTGAAAAGTAATCATCAGCATCTATCCCTTGACCAATCGCAACAACAATGCTGTCAACTTCAATATCAAATTCAGAACCAGGTATTGGGACAGGTCTTCTCCTTCCAGACTCATCAGGCTCACCTAGTTCCATTTTGATACATTGTAAACCTGTTACTTTTCCATTTTCTTCAAGTATCTTGACTGGGGAGGAGAGAATTTTGAGCGCGATACCTTCGTGTTCAGCATCCTCTATCTCGGTTTCAATAGCAGGCATTTCTTCACGGGATCGTCTGTATACAATACTTACTTCACTTGCACCAATTCGAAGAGAAATTCTTGCGGAATCAATAGCAGCATTTCCACCACCAATTACGACAACGCGTTTGCCAAGTTTTACCTTCTTGTCCATATTGATATCATCAAGAAACTCTAGTGAATGAAATACACCCTTTGCGTCCTCTCCTTCAATACGTAATTTTCGACTTGAAGAAGCACCAGTTCCAACAAAGACTGCACTGAAACCTTTTGTTAATAATTCACTTGGATTAGTAATGTGTTGGTTATTGAGAATCTCTACACCAAGCTGTTGAACATAGAATATTTCTTCCTCAAGAACATCTCGTGGAAGCCGATATGATGGAATACCATATCTGAGGAGACCTCCGTTCTTGGGTTTGGACTCAAAAATTGTTACGGGGTAACCCATCCGTGCTAAATCGTATGCACAGCCTATACCAGCTGGTCCAGCACCAACAACAGCAATCTTCTCTTCTTTATCTATAACAGGAGTTGGTGTTTCTATCTTGCCACTTGCTCGCTCGTTATCTGCTAAGAATCTGTGAAGGTTTCTGATACTTACTGGTTGATCGATTACACCTCTTTGGCATTTACTTTCACAGGGAGCATTACAGACCCTGCCCAGTGTTCCAGCAAAGGGGTATGTATCCCTCATTAGTCGAAGTGCTTCATCAAATCGCCTATCACGAGTTAGATTGACAAATCGTTGAGTTCGAACTCCAGCAGGGCATTCAACATGACAGGGTGGTTGACCATACCGGGTTGTGATATTCATATTCTGTTGTAGTAGATACAATGCAGCTTCAGGATCAGTATCAATCTTTGATGTGATTTCTTGCAGTGATTCCGTAAATGCATCCTTGTCATCTCCAGCAGCCTCGGATGCTTCTAGTGTATCTTTTAGTGATTTGAGAAGGTCTTGTAATGCATCAGTTGTAGAAATAGCTACAGTTTCCTCAAGATTAGCAATCGCATCTTTGAGTACGGCATTATTTTTTATTTCTGAAGCAATGTCAACCTTTTTAGCTGCATTAAGAAACTTGGTAAAATACGAGTCTGGAAATGCAACGATTTCATCAACTAATGGAGAGAGGTCTTTCCCCAGATTGTCAATTGCCTCGTTTACCTTGCTTGGAGGGATAGCTTGTTCTTCCTTCAATCCACCAAGAGATAATATCATATCCATCATGCGCTGACGTTTTGGAGAAAGTTCCTTTGGAGTATCAGACCCGCTCATTTGCCTGCCTCCATCCATTTACCCGCCGTCCCCTTATGTACGGGTGTGGGACCAAGCTCGTTAGCACGGCGTACCATTTCAGATATTGCAGTTGTGAACCTTTCAGGCTCAGCACTAAACATTCGAAACATGTCTACACGTTCACCTTTCCAACCAATAGCATTCAAAATATCACGAGCTACATCTACCTGTACCTGTGCAATTTCATTGCCTGTTCCTCCAGCATGGCACCTATCCGTTTCACAAGCAGCAATCATGACTGAGCTCGCACCACCTTCAAAGGCCTTGAGAATATCAATGATACTCACCCGACCTGCACAGGGTACTGGAATCAGACGTGTGCTTGCGGGATACTCCATCTTTTGAGTGCCAGCAATGTCCATAGTGGAAACTGCACATTCTTCACAGTAGAAACACAGAGTTATTGGGTAATCTGGTCCCGCTCCATCAAGAGTGGCTTCAATCTCAGACCACATCTGATCATTGGATAAGAAATTCAATTGAGTGGCTCCAGTAGGACAGAGACTTTGACAGACACCACAAGAATGACAATTAAGAGTGTCAATTGCGGCTTTGAACAGTATTTTATCATCCTCACTCGTTTCCTCGGAATCAGTCTGTTCAATCATAATTGGGACTCCACGAGGACAATGCTGTGCACAGAGACTGCATCCTACACAATCATCAACATCTAGGACTGCACCTCTCAAGATAGCCTGAATTTTTCCACCTTGGAGTTCATTGTGTAGAACAAGTGCACCAGCTTGGGCATCTGTTATTGATTCTGAAACAAATTGAGGTCTTGTGACTGCTCCAACAGCAATAACACCTCTTCTACGAGTTTCATTTCGGCGCAACTTTCCATAGAGTTCCTTAATGTGACCATCATCCTCTATAGCATATCCAAGAGTTTCTGAGAGTTCGGAAATTCCATCTGGGGGTAGAATTGCTGTTGAAAGCACTAATAGATCTGAAGGCACCTCTAGATATGTATCCATCAGAGAGTCATAGATTTTGACTAGTGTCTTTCCATCTTGCTCCCAGACCATGCTGATTCTACCGCGAATATAATCTACACCAATTTCACGAGATTCCTTGTAGACCATTTCGTGTTCAAAAGGAACTCGAATGTCCATATAGACAACACGAACATTGGCATCCGGTATCCGTTTCAAGATTTCAAGTGAGTTGTCGATAGCAAAAGTGCAGCAGAGTTTACTGCAGTCCTTTTTGTAGTCCTCTGACCGACTACCAACACACTGGACCATTACAACCTCTTTAACAGGACCACCATCTGATGGACGAGCTAAGGAGCCTTCTGTTAATAATCGAGATAGCTGAAACTGTGTTATTACGTCGGGATTCTTTCCGTACCGGTATTCTTCCATTCCTACCGGTTCAAACTCCTTGAATCCTGTGGCCATTACAACAGCTGATGTATTCAGAGTGAGTTCATCATCACTATCTTCTGTAAGATAGTGGATAGTGAAATTGCCCATCTCTCCAGTAACAAACTTCACCCGGGTCTTAGTCAGAATAGTGATTTTGTCGTCCTTTTCAAGAGCCTCTAGGCGGCCACTCAGAATCTCCTTACCAGATTTACCAGTGGGAGCAACAATGGGAAGGTGTTTTACATGGCCTCCAATCTGATCACTGACCTCGATGAGAGTGACATCATATCCCAGATTTGAGAGGCTCAGAGCTGATTCAATACCTGCGATTCCTCCACCGACGACTGTAACATGGTTTGTGATTTCTTTTGTTTCAGGAATCAAAGGAACGGAAGTAGCTGAACGTGCTAAAGTCCCGCGAATCATGTCCAATGACTTCTTGCTTGCTTCGTCAATATCGCCATGAACCCATGCGGAATGTTCACGAATATTGACATACTGTATCTGTGAACTGGCAATTCTCTTTTCCTTTAGATATTGATCAATGCGAGGTTGAATTTTTTGACTTGTGCAGGCAGCAATTACTAAGTGACCTCCATTTTCCTTCAAGAGGGCACCAATCTTTGCGAGACCTTCATCTTGGCAGACCAAATTCTCTACTGTAACTGATGATGCCAGACTATTTTTCTTTAGTTCAGATTCGAGGAAATCGTATGAGAGCCCTAATTGTTCACCGCATGTGCATAGTAACACTGCTGATTTATTATCATCCATCTCATTCGCACTTCCTATTCTGGAGTATTTTTGAAACAACAGCTCTCGCCTGGGTTACACTCTCAGGAACCTCCGAAGGTCCCAGTGCAGAACCGCAAGCATAGATGCGATTTCCTACAACAACTTCAGTTTCTGGATTTGAAGCACCAATGAAACCACTTGCTGATTTTAATCCAAGAGATTCTATAATCTGTGAACTTCCTGAAGAGGGTTCAAGAGCAGATGATAACACGAAAAGATCTACTGCGAATTTTAGATACTTGTCCAACAATGAATCATATACAATGACTTCAAGACTTTCATCTTTTTGTGGTTCAATACTTGCTACACGTCCACGAACAAATTCTACACCAGCCTCACGTGTATCACGATAATATTTCTCATAGCGATCATAAGTTCGAATATCCATATAGACCACGCTAACATCTACGTTTTCTCGTTCCTGTGTGAGAATTGCTGCATGCTTCAACGCATATACACAGCAGATTTTGGAACAATATGGGTAATAATTCTCATCTCGACTTCCAACACATTGAACCATCATGACATGTTTTGCAGGTTTTCCATCAGATGGTCTCAGAAGAGCTCCTTTTGTTTCTCCAAGCGGATCTAATATCTGAGCTAACTCAAGTTGTGTGATGATATTTGGATGTGTTCCATATCCATATTCATCCACATTTACTGGTTTCATCTCGTGGTAGCCTGTTGCAATGACAATATCAGATACATTGATTGTTTTCTTGGTACCCTTTGCTTCAAGATTGATGGCCTTAGTTGGACACTCCTCTACTGCAATAGTAGTTCCTTCATCTTCGATTTTAGGGTCATATGTCACAGCTTGTGGTTGACACTGTGGAGATACCAAACTAAACGCCTTTGATTTCTCAATACATAGACCGCACATAGTACACTTCTTTGGGTCGATATATTGAGGACCAATATCCAGTTTGATGCTGAATTTACCAGGAGTTCCTGAAAACTCTTCCACCTGACAATTCATCTTCAAATCAATATTGGGTTGCTCAGTAAGCGCGCTTCTATAGAAACATTTACGAATTCCAGGGCGCGAACGATTTCCTTCAAAACAATAGAAGCAATCATCTGTGGGAAATGCCTTGTAGAGATTGAGCGCGTTCCCCCCAGTGGTTGATAACCTCTCAACTAGCACGGTCTTGATTCCGGAATCAGCCAACTCAACTGCTGCGGTCATCCCTGCCACGCCAGCACCTATGATGAGAACTGGATCAGACACTGTTCTCTTCACACCTCAGTCACTCAAATGGTCCAAGATAGGATTAGCTGGAACTCTATTCATGCTGAGCCCAACATCCTCTTCATCAAGTCCAAGAGCAAGTCCTAGTATCTGAGGATAGACTAAGACGGGAAGATTGTATATTTCACCATAAGACTCTTTGAGACCAAGTTGTTGAAGGTCTAACTGATTACCACATGCTGGACAAACAACAGTTGCAAAGACTGCACCAGCTTCTTTCATTGACTTTAATTTGTCCCTTGCTAAACGTATTGCAAGATCCTCGTCAACAGGTAAGACTGTAGCACCACAACATTGCTTCCAAAGGGGATAGTCTACAACAGATGCTCCTGTTGCTTCTACCAATTCTTGGAGATATTCGGGTTTGAACTCTGTCACATCAGCTGGCCGAAGAAGATGGCATCCATAGTGGATGGCAATTCCAACGCCATCTAAGGGCTTTGTGATTTTCTTCTTAATCGCATCAATGCCAATATCATGATACAGCGCTTCTACAAAATGACGCGGTTTTGCAGTGCCCTTGAATTCAAGACCTTCTTTCTTCAGAATCTTATTGATCTTCGTTCGCATTTCATCATCATGTTTGAGATGGTGGTATACATCCTTGAGAGAACCAAAACAACCGTTGCATGGTGTGACTATATCGTAACCATTCTTGTCAGCGATTGCAAGGGTTCTTGCATTGACTGTCATCCAACCCATATGATCAAAGGCTCTGAGATTGGGGCTGCCACAGCACGCTACATCCTCCAAGTAAATTAATTCCATATCAAAAGCCTGAGCTACCTTTAGCATAGCAGCTTCATAATTTGGATAGTTCACCGGTACACTACATCCAATATAGAGACTATATGTTGTCATCTTACTCTTCACCACCAACTAGCTTCTTTGTTCTAGTTTCTTTCAGAATCGTCTTGACTGCCTCTACTGAGAGACCAGGTACTTCTGGTTCAAGACCCATATCTTCTCGCTCCCAATCTGCGGTCACTGTGTAGAGTTGACCCTTGGTAAGAAGTTCCTTAGCCAGTGCTAATACATTCACAGGTATTTTGCCTTCCTCCGCAG
>JABCSP010000409.1 GCA_018238825.1 Candidatus Thorarchaeota archaeon
GGAACATTACAAGGATAAGTGCCACCGTATGTTGATAAATATGTATTTAATACTGAACTAAAATCATCTGTTTGAACATCAACTCCTGTTGTAGTAAAAAAAATATTTATCCCGCTTTCCCCTAGTTCAATGCTAGGTTGAAGCATGCCAAAATCTATATCATTTTCATACCATGAGTTAGCAGTTTCACCCCCTTCTACTATATCTAAATCCCCATCTCCATCAAAGTTGTCGTTTGCATATGATCCATTAATAACACTTACATCCTCAGCCACTGGAATCTTGAGAGTTCCTGAGGTTGCCACTGCGGCTTCTACCACTGAATCTGTTTTTTCAGGGTGTACTGCTACACTGGCTGGTCCTACAGGAACTACCGCGAAACCAAGTAAGAAGAGGAAGATGAGTAAGAAAGCTCCACTCTTTTTCATTTTTAATTCTCCATTTGTTGAGGGGGGTGCCAAGTAGAGAATTGACAAATGTTATTGAGGCCATCAATGAAATGACTTCAATTGTGATTGAACTACTCTGTTGGCGTGTCCTCTGGTTTCCTAACCAATCCAGCGATGGAACTTTGAACTTATTACATTTTTGACAAACCAGATTGACGTCAAAACAGAATGAAAATACTATGTAAAATAGAACCGCGCGCTAATTTACGATTTATCGCAGGTTTTGTCTAATATTGCTGGAGAAACGCATTAAGAAAACGCTTGGAAACGCTCTAAATCCCTTCTTAGAAGTCCACTAAAAAGGCGAACGGAATTCACACACTCTATATAACAGCAATTTTGAAATTACATCTTGCTTGCATATTCTGCCGGGAGGACAGCACTGCATGATTCAGCGAGAGGAAACCTTGAACACAACGTCAGCGATATCCAACAACAGGCCCTCCACCGTAAGAGAGTCTGACCTCAGGACTCGCCTGAAGACTTTTCCGAGAGATGCTCAATCATGGTATTCTCTCGGCAATCTATTGCGATCAGGTGACAGACTTGAAGAGGCAGAATCTTCACTTCGGAGGGCCATCTCTCTCAATCCGGGGCCTACTCATTTCTGGGATGAACTTGCTCGTGTTCTGATGGATATGGGTCGTATTGAAGAAGCGTACCAGCTCTATGATGGTGGTGCTAGAAGTTCATCCGCTTCGCTCAAAAAAGAGCTTCAAGAGCTTAAGCAACTCGAACGCAAAGTTGATGCAGAGGAAACCTCACCCTGCATCTCATGCCCTGACTATTCGTATTATGGTTGTTCCAAGGGTCAAACATGTGATGCAATTATTCAATGGCGTTCCAGAGCTCAGCACTTATCAATCCGGAAACGAGCCTAATTCTCACTGGAAGCCCATTCCGAATCACTGATTTGGCATGGAGTTTTTCAATGGTACGAAGCACAATCATGGATGATAAGATATGTCTGACCTTTCCAAACTAGTACGTGACTTACCCGATCAGCCAGGAGTATATCTCTGGAAGGATGAGAAGGGAATAATTCTATACATTGGGAAGGCAAAGTTGCTGAGACGACGTGTTGGTTCTTACATGAGAAAACGAGGTCTCTATCGTAGAACTTGGGAAATGATGCAGCACGCAAGAGACCTTGAAATTATCATTACCAATACTGAGCGTGAGGCTCTCGTGCTTGAGCAGACTCTCATCAAGAAACACCAACCTCGCTATAACATCGCTTTGAAGGATGATAGGCGTCATGCATGGATTCGTGTGCATAGAGAAGATAAGATACCAACTTTCGAGATAACACGTGACGCTGAGAAAGATGGTGCCACTTACTTTGGACCCTATGGCAGCACGAAGCGACTAGAACGGTTCATGGATACTATTCGAAAATTAATTCCCATTGCCATGTGCAAAGAACCTGAGAAAGTAAAACGTGCTTGTATGGATTATCACCTGGATAGGTGTGCGGGACCCTGTGAGCAATTCATATCTCTTGAGGAATACCGTGTTCTTGTTGAGCAAATGTGTATGTACCTAGATGGTCGGTCTGAGGATCTATCTCGGTTCATTAAGGACCACATGGATAAAGCCTCAGATGCTATGGAATTCGAAAAAGCTGCAGAACTTCGCGATAGACTTGCAGATATTGAGATAATCATGAGCAGGCAGAAAGTTGTGGAGTTTGAGGGTGCAAATAGTGATATCATTGGAATCTCGCGGACTGAGCAAGCCGCACTTGTTGAGCTGTTGATTGTAAGGAATGGTCGATTGATCGGACAAGACAATTTCTATTTTGAAGTAGACTTGGATGTGAAGGATGCTGACGTGCTTACTGCGTTCATTGAGCAATTCTATTTTGCTCTACCTCGACTTCCAGATGAGATTATCTTACCCTGTTCGCTTCCTAATATGGAACAATTCAGTACTTGGTTGAGTGAAAACAACGGTCATGATGTCAAGGTTTCTGAGGCATCTGAACCTCGAACACGCGAGCTGGTTGAGATGGCAAACAAGAATGCTCATCGGGCTCTAAGGAAGATGCTGATATTAGGTGAGAGTGAAGACGAGATTGTTAATGAAGGTGTTAAGGAACTAAAGGATGCTCTTGGTTTCAGTCAGGCTCCC
>JABCSP010000052.1 GCA_018238825.1 Candidatus Thorarchaeota archaeon
CAAGATCAATTGTGTATCTTGTATGTCCTGTTGGAACAGCTACATTATCAGAATGAGTTTCAACGAGCATATCAACAGCAAGATCTGGCCATGGTAGTAAATCCGGTCCATAGCTATAGAGTGACGAGTAGAGATTCGAAAAAATTACACTTGAATATGGAGTGGATGAAACAAAGAAATTGAAAGTTAAAGGCCCCTGCGCAATTGCTACAGGGACACTGCCACCCAGCATACCATCAAGGCTCCGAATCTTCCTCATAGTCCATGGACCAGATATGGAGCGACCAATGTCTTCTACATGATCGGTGAATTGGTCGTTTCTGTAGGCTTGTGAGTAAATATTTTCATAGACAACAAGCCTAGGTACATTGTAGTGGAGAATCTCCTGCATTGCAGCTGACGCTTCATCCACATCTTCGTATGCAGTATCATAGAGAAGCTGATCTCTCCATCCATCGTAAGTATCGTTTGCAAAGTTACTCGGATTCTGACAATTAAGATCTGCATATCCTGACCAGTACTCGTAAGCAAGCCAGTCAACATTGTTGGACCAATACACAGCTGGGAGGAAGACCATATCGTAATCTTCGTGATTATCTAATCTTGAAACCATCCCCGAGAAGTATACAGGAACTGCTGTTGCATCGATATGTAATGCTGTTAATGCATCAACTCCGAGTTGGGCAACTTCCCCTGCAATTTCTGGTGATGACTCTGTATATTCGATTGTAATATTGAATGCAGAGCCATTGGGGGCTAACCTGAAGCCCGTTCCAACATCAATTACGAAATTCAATTCGTCAAGAATCGCATTTCCAATTGCTACTTCTGAAGCGTAGTAATGCCAATCAAAATCATCCTCAACACACCATCCGTTAGGATACGGCACTATTGAATCGTGATCACGGGAAAAGCCGTCAAAGATATCCGTACGAACTTTGGTCTTATCATATGCATATGCGAAAGCTCTCCTGAGCCCACTGATATTCAATGGATAGTCTCGACAGTTAATTATGATGCTACCATACCCATTTCTTGTTGTGTTATAGATATTAATATCTGGATCTGCACTCAAGGCATCGTAATAATCTGAATCGAAGGCACTTGTATCCATCTCGATTGTTCCTGCCTGAAGAGCAAGGATTCTTTCATCCTGAAGTGACATCACCGTGTAAACAATATTGTCCACATACGGTCCATTATTCAAATCACTTGGAGGTGCTATAGTAGCAGACACTTCAGATATTCCTGAAATTACAAGTACTGAAAGTACACATACCGTGAGTACAGCAACAATACGTTTTGATTGCATTGAAAATCTCTCCCTACCTACTTTCTAGACGTACTAATGGTGATTTCAATTTATGGTATCACAAACTCTGTCAAACAGAATCTAGAACTTGCGAAGGCTTATTACAGACACATGAACACGACCAGTCAATATCAAGGAGGACTAGTCTTTGTCTGAACAGGAAGTACTCTATGAAGTTGCAGATGGTGTTGCTACCATAACTATCAACAGACCTGCAAAATATAATGCGCTCAACACTTCAGTGATCACTACACTGAGAGAGTTAGTCAAGAAAGCTGAGGAAGATGCTTCTGTCCGTGCTATAATTCTTACTGGTGCTGGAGAGAAGGCTTTTGCAGCTGGAGCTGATATCGCCGAGTTCGAGGGGAAGGACTCAAAGACGGTCAGACCACTTGCAGAAAATGGACAAGAGTTATGCAAGTTCATTGAAGCAATGAGCAAACCTGTCATTGCAGCAGTCAATGGATTCGCTCTTGGTGGAGGCTGTGAGATTGCAATGTCATGTGACATTCGCTATGCTTCTGCTAATGCTCGATTTGGCCAGCCTGAAATCAACCTTGGAATTATTCCCGGTTTCGGAGGCACTGTGCGACTAGCCAGACTAGTTGGACTAGGGATGGCAAAAGAGCTGACATATAGCGGCGACCAGATCAAATCTGATGAAGCACTCAGAATTGGTTTAGTGAACAAGGTCTTCGAGTCAGTAGAAGCACTCGTGGATGGAGCTGGTGCTCTGGCAAAGAAACTAGCGACAAAACCTGGCGTTGCTATGAACTTGGCAAAACAATCACTGAATAATACGTGGGAGAACCCCCTTCAAAATAATCTCAAGTTCGAGGTTGATGTCTTCTGTAAAACATTTGATACCGAGGACAAAGTTGAGGGCGTTGACGCTTTCTTAAACAAGCGAGATCCCACATTCAAGCATAAATAGATACGAATGCGGGGGTCAAGTCCCCGCTATCATCTTTCTAACACAAAACGTTTGTTTTCTTCTCTGAGTATACCATCTCTCTTGAGAAGCTCGATATGTTTCTCAAGCATGAACATCTCGAAGGCGTAGTACACATCCATGGGAATACGAGGATAGATTGTTGGAGCCTTTGTTAATTTTTCAATTGTATCTATACCCTTGCTGATATTGTCAAGGATTCGTTGTTCCCTCTCATCAAAGATTGCTCTAAATGCACGTAACCTTTCATCCAATCCCTCACTTACAGGATTGATCAGATGACTACTGATTCCAACACTAGGGTTCATCTCAATGACACGGTCCACTGATTTCTTGAACTCCTCAATGTCACTCACCTTATTGCCATACCAAGGACCAAATCTCGTAAGATCAATATCCACTAGAAACAGGGTTTCCAGACCATTGATGCCAAAGCAAGTGTGATCAATAGTGTGACCTGGAAGGTGAATGGGAATCAGTACTGTATCACCACAGTCAATGGTTGATCCGTCGGAGAAAGTACTAGTCACTGTATATTCTGACATTACATGCCCAAATCTCGAGTCTAGTAAAGCTCGCCAATCATCGTAATACTTGTGGCCACCAATTCCGTAATAGTCTACCATGCCTTGAAATGTTTTCACTCCAGTTTCTGCAAGTTCGTGACAAACCACTTCGCATTCCGCAATCTTCTGGATTTCTGAAGCATGACCTTTGTGGTCAATATGAAAATGAGTTAGTACAATTCTGTCAAGGTCTAACATAGAATATCCGAGGTCTTTTAGTGTGCTCTCAATGTTCTTCATACTTGAACCTGCATCAACGAGTGTCAGTATTTCATCATCAATAAGGAGTGTATTTGCTTCTGGGAATCTTGCATTATTCTCTCCTCTGATTAGATGAACTTGGGGCATTATCTCAATATGTGCGGGATAGTCCGACATTACCGTTTCAAATGATGGGGGAGTAAATAACTCTCTCTGTCGGACAAGTCTATATTGCGCGATGTTTACATCAGACAATAGTTCATGTTGATGGTGAAACCTATGAGTGATCGCTTGTTTGCAGTTTTTGATATTGGAACTACTGGAACACGTTCAGTAATTGTTGATGAGGAAGGTCGTGAGGTCAGTAAAGCGTATGAGGAATATCCTCAGAAACCAAAAGAGGTCAAGACACATGAGCAGCTCGCTGATACGTTTTGGAGAACTTCTGCAAATACAATGCAACGAGCAATATCAGGTTGTAAGCATGGTGCAGAGGCAATTGTTGGAGTAGTGGTCACAACAACTAGAGATAGTATCACACCAATTGACAAAAATGGAAATGCACTTGCTCCCACTGTTACTTGGCTCGATAGTCGATCCAGTTCCAAGAGCAAGGAGATGGCTGAGGATATCGGTCCTCGAAAAAGTGTTAACAAGATGATGTGGTTCATTGAGAATAGACCAGACTTTTTCAAGAAAGTTCACAAATGGGCACTGCTTGACGCTTTCATTAACAGTAGATTGTGCGGCGCTTTGGTCAGTTCACCAGCTGATGCTAGATTTGGTCCTATCGATCATGAAACCATCAAATGGTCAGAAGAGCTATGTGAATCAACAGAAATCCCGATTGGTATGTTGACAGATATTGTTGATTCTGGTTCCACAATTGGTGATATCAGCGCAGCTGCATCAAAAGCTACCTCCCTTAGGAAAGGTACACCAGTCATTATGGGTAGTGGTGATCAACAGTGCTCCGCACTAGGAATGGGTGTGATTAAATCCGGACTCGTGAAAGCTACGACCGGTACAGGGACTTTTGTGATAACTCATCTGGATGAATTCATTGATGACACCAATGTCATGTTCTGCAATCCATCTGCAATTCCTGGAAAATGGATTCTAGAAGGGGTCACACCTGGAACTGGCTTGACGTATAAATGGTATAGAGATCAATATTGTGAACCTGAGGTGGCATTAGCTGTGCAGACCGAGAAAAATGCTTACCAGATTATAGAGTCTTCAGCTGCTCAAGTCCCTGTTGGTAGTGATGGACTTGTTATATTCCCATTCATGGCTTATGATCTTGGCATTTTCTATCATCTCGGATTTAAGCATACAAAAGCCCATGTTGCCCGTGCTATTCTTGAATCTAATGGGTATAGCATCAATTTTTATCTGGAGCTATTTGAGGGAATGCTCGATTTGGAATTTGATGAACTTCGAATTGATGGAGGTGGTTCAAACTCACCTCTGTGGCGTCAAATTCAAGCTGATTGTGCAAATAAGACCGTTACAACACCAGTTGTGAAAGACTCGACAGTGATTGGTGCTGCAATTCTTGGAACTGTTGGAACTGGTGTATATGGTAGTTATGAAGAAGCTATTCAGAATATGTTCCACATTGAAGAACGTCGAGAACCCATCCCAGAGAATGTTGAGGTTTACAAGAAACAGTATCAAATCTACAACAAACTAATGCTTTCAGAAATGGGCAATATACTTGAAGTAGTGTCATAAGAAAAGAAAGGAAAACCCAGGCAAAAGATGCCCAGGTGTCTATTCATTAGAGAAGAATGATTTACTCACTTTCATCCTCGTCATCTTGATTATCTTCCCAGATCCTGCCAAAGAATACCAATGCTAGAACAAGTTCTGAACCCTTGGAATTGTCTGCGAGATATTCAATAGACTCGCTAATCGTATCTTCATGTTCCCAAGCTTTTCGAGCGAGGTCTACAAGTTCATCAAACTTATCGTCTGAAATCCCAAGTGCTTGTGTTAGTTTTTCGACATCATGACCAACAACAGTAAGCGTACCAAGATCATAATCTGTGGGCATCAATATTCACCTAACAAGTCCGCGTTTGCTGACTCCTTTTAATCTATCTACGTTGTTATTTTCTATACTCGCGAATCGAAACCCTTCTATTGGGCATAGCGCATCAAGCAATTGTCACAAGAACTCAAGTCTGTATTTCATAGTGAACAAGACAATAGGAAACGATTATTCAATGACCAAATCAAAGTTTGACGTTGTTGTTATTGGCGGAGGTAGTACCGGAACCGCTGTTGCACGAGACTGTGCCATGAGGGGTTTACAAACACTTCTGCTTGAACGTGATGATATTGCGTCTGCTACAGTGGGAACTTGCGCAGGAATGATCTCTTCCGGGCTAAAATATCGTGATGAGCCTGATATGATGAAGATATGTTCCAAGGAAGTTGTCTACTGGAATCATATAGCACGTCACATTATAGCAAAGAATCCAATACTTGCTCCCCTCCTAGATTTGAGTGATGCTGCGAGTGATAGTTCCTACATGGAATCCTATTCTGAGCACGTAGAGGAAAGAGATGTCCCTGCTATGATGTTTCTGACACCTGATGCATCGATTGAGATTGAACCTATGCTCCATCCTGAAATAATTGCGAGTGTATACTATGAGGAGTACTTCATTGACCCATTTAGGTTGTGTCTTCTCCAAGCACTTGATGCAAGAAACCATGGTGCTGAAATTCGAACCTATTGTGAGGTCATTGATTTTGAAATTAACGACAAACAAGAGATTGAAGGAGTCATATTCTACAACAGAGTGTCTGGAGCAACAGAGAGAGTAGAAACAAAGCTTGTTGTTAATGCAGCTGGACCTTGGGCTCACAAAGTTGCCAAGTCTGCAAAGGACTATCTTCCCATCCGCTTAAACAAAGGAGCCCATGTAATCTTTGACAGACGTATTGTGAATATTGGTATCACTGTGAAGGCAATGGATGGTAGATGGATCTACTTGTTCCCACATGAAAATACGACACTACTTGGGACAACTGCATTAGACACATGGGAGAATCCAGATACCCTAGTTGCATCATTTGATGAGATTGAGTATCTCTTACAAAGTATGGAAACCGTTCTTCCTTCTATTCGAGAGGCTCGAATAATCCGAACAATGACGGGTGTGAGACCTCTAGTTCCTGATTGGAAGGTTCCAGAAAGAAATGTGACTCGTGGCTATCGTATTATTGATCATAGTGAGAATGATGGAAAGAAGGGATTGATTAGTTTCCTCGGGGGAAAACTTGTGACCTGCAGACATATGGCTGAGGCTGTTACTGATCTTGTATGTGAGAAGCTTGGGAAAGATATTGCATGTTCTACCCACGAGAAACCCCTCCCCGGTAATGAGGATGATGTAGATATTATTGCTCTCTCAAAGGAATATGATATATCACTGCATGCCTTGGAACGAATGCGTGCTCGTCGGGGCACTGAGATGGTCAAGGTTCTAGAGCTGACAAAGGAACACCCTGAGTGGAAGACAACCATTTGTACGTGTGAACCTATCATAGAGGCTGAGATTCGATTATCCATTCGCGAGGAGTTTCCACAGACACTGAATGATCTAAGACGGCGCCTACGTCTAGGAACTGGTCCTTGTCAAGGAACATTTTGTACATACAAGGCCGCATCAATTCTCTCTGATGAACTTGGTCTTGCTGGTGATGATTTTCTTGTTGACATTCTTGATTTCCGTGCTGAGAGATGGAAAGGCATCCGTCAATCAATGAGAGGCGAACAACTTGCTCAAGAGGAACTTGCACAAGGAATGTATGCTTGTGTAGGAAATCTTGACCAGTCTGACGTGGATTATGATGTGAAACCATGGGAGGAGGGATTCTAGATGGATCTTGAAGCAGATCTTGTTGTTATTGGTGGCGGGATGGCAGGTCTAATCGCTGGAACAATAGCTGCTGAAGAGGGATTAGATACTATCCTTCTCAGAAAAGGGCAGAGTGCTACTGCATATTCCTCTGGTGCGATAGATGTGATAGGATATCTCCCTGAAGCTTCTGAACCTATCTCATCTCCTGAAGAAGGTCTTTTTGCACTTTCAAGACTTTATCCACTTCATCCATACAGTGTGATTGGCTATGATGACCGAATAGAATCTGGAAAAATTGTGGAAACAATTGTTGAACGGACAAAAGAGGCAATCACTTGGCTCAAAGCGCATCTTGATGGAACTGATGCTCCTCTGATGGGTGATTTCAAATCCAATATGCATCCTATCACAATTCTTGGAACCACAAAACCAACGTGTCTAATTCAGAAGACAATGGATCATGGAGATGTTCAAACCCGTGAAGATAGTGTTCTGTTATTTATCGGAATAACAGGTTATGCTGACTTCAATCCATCCACAGCCGCTAAGACCTATCTTGAGGATAGAATAGCTGACACAAGTCCACCACGAATAGTAGGTCATCGCACGGTACAAGTTATGCCATTTGGAAAACCCTACAATCTTTCTTCTGTAGAACTAGCTCGACATCTGGACCATGAAGGAACAATAGAAGATTTGGCGGAACAACTCAAGGGGCATATCGAACAGTTAGGCGCAACTCATCTTGCTTTTCCACCTATTCTTGGAATTCAGAATGCTCTGAAGAATAAGGTAAAACTCGAAGAGCTAACAGGTACTACCGTCTTTGAACTACTTGGTTTTCCACCTTCTATTCCAGGGCAACGACTTCAAAGAGCACTTGAAACAATCTTTACTAAGGCTGGAGGGAAGATGCTCCTCGGTCATGAAGCAACATCCTATCAGAAAGTCAATGATATTGTGAAATCAATCACTGCAACCGCCCCTCGACGCGAGATTAAGATTGATGCCAATGCCTTTGTTCTTGCAACAGGGAAATACATTGGTGGAGGAATTGCTGGTGATGAGAAAGGTTTGCGCGAAACCGTATTTGACCTCGGACCAGTTACAGGTGATTATCATTCTGCAATGGAAATAGTCCCTTCACGTTCGACAAGTCGTTTATCAATCAGCCCAACAGGACAACCAATTCAATCTTGCGGCCTAAGTGTGGATCCTAGATTCCGACCAGTGAATGATGATGGCATTGAATGGGCAAAGAATCTCTTTGCTGCAGGTGCAGTCATTGCAGGATACAATTACTCAGTAGAAAAGAGTGGACTCGGTGTTGCGGCTACTAGTGGTTACAGTGCTGCTAAGAATGCTATTGAATTCATTAAGGAGGTGACCTAGATTGGACGAGAATGAAGCCTTTGAATATGTTAAGAGTACACTGAAGAAAGAGAAGATCACACCTTACCAATCTGATGAATTAGAGATAGTCAAGTCAATAGGTGCCTGTATCAACTGTGGGCTCTGCATCAATCATTGCCCTGTCGTTGCCGCAGTAGGTTTGGATCGGTTCAGTGGTCCTAGAAGCATCGCAGTTGAACTATCACGTTCTCCTCCAGAATTCTGGGCTACTGCAGACAAAGTGTACCTATGCACTGGTTGTGGAACCTGTCGAGAAGTATGTCCTAAGAATGTGAACATTCCTGAGATTGTTAATGTAGTTCGTGCAAATATCTTTGAGCATAGACCAGATCTTGTTCCAAAGGGCCTGATGATTGTCAAGGAAATTATCGAGGAACATAATCTTGCCTTCGAACCATGGGAGGATAAGGAAGAAAAAGAAGAGAGTCGTGATATGCGACTTGAGCGATTAGGTCTACCTTCCATTCCTGATATTGTCAAAGAGAATGCTGAGGTGTTGTTCTACCCAGGTTGCCAGGCCGAAGAACGAGCTCAGGAAGTTCGCGAGGCTGCTAAAGCCATTCTTGATTACTTTGATGTCGATTATACATTGCTGGATGAGTTCTCCTGTTGTAGTCTTCCATCTCAACTAATGGGTGATGCAAAAACAGCTCGAAAACTTGCTCACCAATTGAAGGGGAAAGTGAAGAAACTTGGTGTGAAAAAGATTGTAACAACCTGTGCTGGTTGTACTTCTACTCTTGCAGACCTTTCAGTACGTGATGAATGGGGTGCTCCAGCATATCATCTACTTGAATATCTTGTAGAGGAGATTGGTTTTGAGAAACTTGCTGATGCTTTGAAAAAGACTGCTAAACCCAATGATATTCATGTTTCAGTACATGATCCCTGTCACCTAATTCGACATACCTCCCGTCAAGTGATGGAGCACGCGTTGAATATTCTTCGATTAATGCCGGGAGTTCGAGTATCTGAATCTGTGGCACACGACAATTGTTGTGGTGGCGGTGGAATGGTTTCTTTCCACGCTAGTGAAGTAGCAAACTCAGTAGTTCAAGAGAACCTGATAGCTTTAGAAAAGACTGGTGCTGAAAGACTTGTTACACCATGTCCTCTCTGTACTGCACAGCTCGAGAGCAATCTGTTCAAGAGTGGTAGTTCCATTGAAGTTGATGACCTGACTGTATTCATTGCACAAAGACTTCCAAAAAAGGGGTGATGATGATCTTGCTAGATTCTAAGACGAAAAAGAAATTGCTCAATCGATTGGTATCAATAGTTGGAGAAGAACATGTGACCCAACAGGAAACTGATAGGGTGCTAAATGCTCACGATTGTTGGCCCCTTAGCGAGGCAAAGATCCGTGCTGGCGAAATGTTACCACTTGCAGACATTATCGTCTTTCCAGCTTCAAGTAAAGAGATTTCCCAGATACTCATTGTGGCGAATGAGCTAGAAGTCCCAGTGATACCAATTGGTGGAGGCGCAGGTACATGTGGAGGTACACTAGCAATCTATGGTGGAATTCAGTTAGATTTGAAGAGAATGGTCAAGATATTCGAGATTGATCATGAATCAATGACAGTCAAGGCTGAAGCGGGGGTGATTGGAATTGATTTGGAGGAGGAAGTGAATAGACATGGATACACAATGGGTCATACACCAACTTCTCTCAGGGCTTCTAATGTTGGTGGATTCATAGCAACCCGTTCTGGTGGGTCTCTTTCATCTTTATACGGTAAAATCGAGGACTTGACACTTGGTCTCCAGGTAGTATTACCTAATGGGTCAGTTGTGGAATGTAAGTCGGTTCCCAGACATTCAGTGGGTCCTGATCTCCGCCAATTGTTTATCGGGTCTGAGGGTGTATTAGGAATCATCACAGAAGCTACACTTCGTTTGTTCTTGATTCCTGAAGAACGGCGTTTCAGAAGTTTCTCATTTCCTGATGTCCACAGTAGCCTAGAGGCAATTCGTAATATATTCAGAATTGAAATCACGCCATCTATTGTACGGCTCTATGATCCTGAAGATGCAGCCATGGCTTTCTCGATGCATTTTGAGTTCGAGGAAGGCCATTGCATGTTGCTTCTTGGTTTTGATGGAGATGTCGCTCAGAACGATATTGATGAGAGTAAGTCAGTCAAAATTTGCAATGACTGCGGAGGAACCGATCATGGTGAAGGTCCATCAAAGAGATGGTGGGACCACCGTTACGATATGTATTATCCATCACGATTGACAACATCTGGGTTTGCTATTGGAGATACAATCGATATTGTAGCAACATATGATAAACTAGAGAATGTCTATCATGCCATGAAGGAGGCCATGGAAGCTCATGATGTCATTGTGATGTCACATTTCTCTCACATGTATCAGAATGGGGGAAGCATCTACATGATCTTCTTCAGTTCACAACCAGATGCAGAAACTGCTTGGTCAACCTACA